>JBPCUG010000580.1:0-2500 GCA_051011275.1 Cyclobacteriaceae bacterium
CAATACCCCACTCTTTCTGCATTTCTTTTTCTAATTTTGTTGAACAAAACCTGCAAGAACCAAGTGAAATGAAAAACATCACCTTTCTGCCGCTGTTAATCCTTTTATTTCTTTTCGCCTGTCAAAAAGAGCCTGTTGACTATTCTGAAGCAGCGCACAATCCTGAATTCATGCATGCGTCTGTTAAAAAGCTCACCGATGTGATTGTTTACGATATTTTCTCCCCTCCGGTAGCTAGTCGTATCTATGCCTACCCAAGCATTGCTGCCTATGAAGCATTGATAAATGAATATCCTGAATATCAATCTTTGTCTGGTCAATTGAAAGGCCTATCGCCAACACCAAAGCCTGAACCAAATCAGGAATACTGCTACCCGTTAGCAAGCCTTCAAGCTTATATTACTGAAGGAAAAAAACTGATCTTTTCAGAAGAAAAAATAGACGCCTATGCTCAGCAGCTATACGGCAAGTTCAAAGCTATGGGTGTACCAAAGGATGTAATGGATCGCTCCATTGCTTATGGAGATCAAGTAGCCAAACATATCGGTGATTGGGCAGATCAAGATAACTATCATCAAACGCGTACCTTCCCTAAGTTTACCATAAACGACGACTCCTATCGATGGCAACCCACCCCTCCTGATTACATGGACGCCATTGAACCACATTGGAATAAGATCAGAACCTTTGTCTTGGATTCGGCACACCAGTTTGTTCCCAAACCACCAACACCCTTTGACATGGAAGAGAACAGTACTTTTTACAAGGAGGTGTTAGAAGTTTATGAAACAGGTAAGAAACTAACTGAAGAACAAGAAAGTATTGCCCAATTCTGGGATTGTAACCCATATGTATCCCACCATCAAGGACATGTGATGTTTGCTACCAAAAAGATAACACCTGGTGGCCATTGGATAGGAATTACAGCCATTGCTTCGAGGAAAGCCCACGCCGATCTGATGAAGACCACACAGGCATATGCTTTTGTTACCATAGCCCTTGCCGATGCTTTTATTAGCTGCTGGGATGAGAAGTACAGAAGTGAATTGATCCGTCCTGAAACAGTGATCAATAAGTACATCGATGAAGACTGGGTACCTGTGTTGCAAACTCCACCTTTCCCGGAATATACCAGTGGTCATAGTGTGATATCAGCTTCAGCAGCTACAGCCCTTACCGAACTATATGGTGAACCCTTTGAATTTCAAGATACTACCGAGGTAGAGTACGGATTACCTCCACGAAATTTTAGTTCATTTTTTGAAGCTTCAGAAGAAGCGGCCATCAGCCGGATGTATGGAGGCATTCACTACATGCCGGCCTGTATCAATGGTATCGATCAAGGTAAAAAGGTAGGGCGATTCGTGGTCGATAATCTTAGTTTTAAAAAGTCGGTGGTCTCGGATAGTCGATAGTTTCCTTTCACACCTATTTAACAAAACTTTTGATATCTTTCGGTGATCAAACCTCATCGAACCATTACTATTATGAACAAACTTAAGTTGTTCCTACTTGCCAGTTGTTTGTTGTACGCCTTCAGCAGTTGCCAAACCCAAGTAGAAGAAGCGACCAAAACTTATCAAGCTGAAAATTTCCATCCTGCTGAGGATTTGGGAGCCGTATTTCACGAGGTACAGATGAAGCAAATATTCTCGGACTCAAAGACCTTTGCCGACTGTGTCCCTTTGCAGCCACCGGATGCTATCAAAGAGCGCTATCAGCAGCAGAAGCAAGGGACAAACTTCAACCTAGAAGACTTTGTGCATAAATACTTTAACATACCGGCCACTCCAACTACTAACTATGAAAGTAAAGGGCGCTCGATAGAGCAACATTTACCGCAGCATTGGGAGTACCTTACCCGAAGCGCTGATACTTCAGCCAGCCCAGGTAGCTTATTGCCGCTGCCCCACCCTTATGTGGTTCCAGGAGGTCGATTTCGAGAGATCTACTACTGGGATAGTTATTTTACCATGTTGGGTCTATATGCTTCCGATCGGGCTGACCTGGCCAAACATATGATCGACAATTTCACTCATTTGATCGATACATATGGTTTCATACCAAATGGAAACCGAACTTACTACCTTAGCCGGTCACAGCCACCTTTCTTTTCTTTGATGGTCATGCTGCTGGCGGAGCACCAAGGCATGCAAGCAGCGCTGCCTTATCTTTCCTCAATGCAACGGGAATACGAATTTTGGATGCAAGGTTCAGACTCAATCCATGAAGTGGGAGATGCCTTTAAAAAAGTGGTCATGGTTGGCCCAAACAAAGTATTGAACCGGTATTGGGACGCCTTTGACAAACCTCGTACCGAGTCTTACCGAGAAGATCTGGAACTAGCAGAAAATATGCCTAAAGCGGAGCGTCCAATGCTTTTTCAAAATTTGCGATCCGCTTGTGAATCGGGGTGGGATTTTAGCAGCCGATGGTTGACCGATCCTACTGACTTGGGCAGTATTATCACCACCGAGATCATTCCCGTTGACCTTAATTC
>JBPCUG010000581.1:0-6477 GCA_051011275.1 Cyclobacteriaceae bacterium
GAGGTAGAGGATGCGGTGAAGTTTGCTTTGGATTCAGGTTATCGAAGTATTGATACAGCCGCTATATATCGCAATGAAGAAGGGGTAGGAAAGGCAATTAAAAATAATGGCATTCCCCGAGAGGAAATTTTCCTTACTACAAAAGTTTGGAACTCCGATCAAGGGTACGAAGAAACCTTGATGGCTTTTGAAAATAGCCGAAAACTTTTACGGACCAACTATATGGATCTATATCTCATACACTGGCCGGTAGAAGGAAAGTATAAGCAAACCTGGAGAGCTTTAGAGAAGCTATATTCCGATGGCAAGGTGAAGGCCATTGGTGTGAGCAATTTTATGGTTTCACATCTGCAGGAAATTTTAGCCACTTGCGAGGTAGTTCCTATGGTTAATCAGATTGAATATCATCCCTATCTTCAACAACGGGAAGTCCACCAGTTGTGTCAGCAGCACAAAATACAGTTGGAGGCGTGGAGCCCTCTGATGAAGGGGGAGATCCTTAAAGTACCAGAGGTATTGGCTATTGCCGAGAAATATGGAAAAACCCCGGTGCAGGTAGTTTTACGTTGGGACCTGCAACATGGCGTGGTTACTATTCCCAAATCGGTGAATGCCGATCGAATAGAGGACAATGCCAAAATATACGATTTTGAGCTTTCAGAAACAGAAATGGCCTGTATTGACGCTCTGGAAAAGGGACAACGTTTCGGACCTGACCCAAACAATTTTGACTTTTAGAATAAATCCTTCGTAACAACTTGCATCTTTTTCGGATCCTGATCATTTTTTGGTTGAATAACTCAGCCTTGGAGGCCAAGGCTGGATCTGGAGTTTGTTGGCCCAAGCTTTCGTCTGCCACTATCTACCTATGGTACCAACTTTAGCTAGGAAAATCGAATCTACTTTTGCAGGATCAGTGTTTGGAAAGGGTCAGTTAATGAAATCAAGCTGCCGTTAACCCTAAGTGTTTTATCTACCACGTTGTCACAATTGCAATCGTCATCGGAGTTTATAATTGCATAGTCGATATTGGTGATCGCAAAGCTAAATTCCTGATTGAGTCCTTCTACAATATAATCTTCATTCAAGGTCGAGGAACCAAATAGGCTTCCACTTATAATAAATGGGTTTTGGTTGACAATACTGGTGGTATCAATAGGCATATTTGACTCACCTCTGGGGAAACGCACAATATAGAAGGAATCAATTTCCTCCGGAGTAAACCCTGCCGCGGTGGTGTCAAAGACAAAGATGGTGTGATCAGGGTCAACGCAGCTGGCACAAGTTACCAACAACTCACACTTTGCGAATAGAAAGGCCAAGGTGACGACCATAAAAAACCAATTTAGGTAAGTATTTCTCATATTTCTGATTCCCTTATAAGACTCAGAATTAAACTAATTGGTTGTACGCCACCCTAAAAATGCCGCATTTTAAGTGGGATTTTAGGGTCAAAACCTACCTGAGTGACCCACATTAGTAGTTTTGGCAAAATAATTGAACGAAAATGCTGTTATTTGTTAGACGGTGTAAACAAGTTTATGGTTAGATCAGGTGTGTTTTTTTTCCTGGCTTTAGTATTGATTACTAGCCAGTTACAGGCCCAAAGATTGCTTTATCACGAGGATTTTGAGGGAGAGAAGAGCCTTTTCCGGCCAGTATCCAATCAATTCAATCAATCCGAAGTTAAAAATGGGAAATACGTCTGGAAACATCTAGGTAAGTCACCGCAGAGTGTTTTCAGCTATCTAAATAGGCTGGATGACCGAGCCGATTTTACCGTTGAGGCGCAATTTAAAGTTTCCAAGTTAGGCAGCGAATATGGATTGTTTTGGGGAGGCATTGATGACGCCAATGCAAACTACTTATTAGTAAAAGGCAAGAAGTTTTCTGTCTGTCAGATAAGAAACGGACAGTTGACTTGTGAGCCAAACAATAAGCCGGTTATGAAGATCAAGTTGGAAAACAACTTACTCAAAATCGAAAAGCGAGGCGGAACAGTCTTCTACTATTGTAATGAGACCTTACTTTATAAGGCTTCATTCGGAGGCACTAAAGGGAAAGCGACAGGACTTACTTTATGGAACGACTCCCATATTCAGGTAGATTATTTTTCTGTAAAAGGTACCCCACTTACTATTCCTTTGGCTAAGGACCTCTATTATGCCCAGCCTCCACAACACTTGGGTTCAGCGATCAACTCTCCTTATGAAGAGATGACCCCGGTGATCACACCAAATGGCAAGGGTATCTTTTTCTCAAGGCGATATGACCCGGATAATACTGGAGGCGCCAATGATATTCAGGATGTTTATTATTCCAATTGGAGCAATAAGCGGTGGAGTAAGCCAATGAATATTGGTCAACCTATAAACAACTCCGGCCCTAATGCGGTTTTTGCTGTCTCTCCAGATGGCAATACGCTTCTGCTCATGAATACCTATACCCCCCAAGGAAAACAAAAGGGGATGGGGCTTTCACTAAGCCGTCGTACCAGCGATGGATGGTCTGTTCCAGAGGATATAAAGATGAGAAGCTACTATAACAAAAGCTTTTTTAACGAATACTTCCTATCAAATGATGGCAAGGTGATCTTTTTGGCAGTGCAACGAGACGATACTCACGGCAGCCGGGATCTGTATGTATCATTTAATGAGGGTCAGGGCATTTGGTCGGAGCCAAAAAACCTTGGTAGCGCCATCAATACCCCCGGAACAGAATTATCCCCATTTTTAGCTGCAGATGGAACTACGCTGTACTTTAGTTCGGTTGGGCATCCCGGCTACGGCAAAAATGATATTTTTATGAGTAAAAGGTTGGATGACTCATGGAGCAATTGGTCTACACCTGTAAACTTGGGCGAGCCAATCAACTCTTCGGGGACTGACGCCTATTATAGCTTACCAGCCTCCGGTACTTATGCCTATTTCGTATCAAATAAAAATGGACTTGGGCGGAACGATATTTTCAAAATAGCCCTGCCTAAGGCGGTAAAGCCGGAGCCTGTGGTATTGGTTCATGGTAAGGTATTAAACAGTAAAACAATGGCTCCAGTGGCTACTGATATCACATATCATGACTTTGAGACAAGTAGCGAAGCCGGTATCGCTCGTTCGAGCCCAACTAGCGGGTATTATGAGATTGTACTTCCAATCAGCCAGGTATACAGTTTTTTTGCTGAAAAAAGGGGGTTCTACTCGGTTCAAGAACGACTTGATCTGAATAATATCGAGGGTTATCAGGAACTGGAACGGGATCTTTATTTGACTCCTATTGAAGTAGGTCAGACGGTACAATTAAACAATGTACTTTTCTATCGAAGTGAAGCACGGTTGATCCCGACCTCATATGCTGAGCTTAACAAGCTAGCAGAAATGCTGAAAGCCAATAAAGGTATTTATATAGAATTATCAGGACACACGGATAATGTGGGGGATCCCAAAAAGAACCTGGTACTGTCGGAGGAAAGGGCAGATGCAGTGAAGGATTATTTGGTAAGTCAAGGGACTAATACAGACAGGATAAAGTGCCATGGTTATGGGGGAAGTAAACCTATAGCTAGCAATACGCACGAGAGCACAAGGCGTTTAAACAGAAGAGTTGAATTCAAAATAGTTACTTACTCCACTCCATAGTTATATATAAAAATTTGACTTCTATGAGTACTGCATTTCATCTTGCTCTTCCCGTTACAAACTTGGATGAAACTCGCAAATTTTATCAGGGCCTGCTGGGTTGCACCGTTGGTAGATCAGCATCCAATTGGGTGGATATAAATTTCTTTGGACATCAATTAACTGCTTTGCTCAAGCCAAGTTTTGTGAGGCCATTGATAAGCGATCAGTATAGTCCCCGTAAGATCCCCGTGCGTCATTTTGGTGCAGTTTTGCCTTGGGATGATTGGCACGAGTTACGGACGAAATTAGAGAAATCAGGAGTCTCATTTCTAGTGGAACCACATGAAGCCTTTTCCGGTGAAGTGGGTGAACAAATGTCAATGTTTCTGCGCGATCCAAGTGGCTATGGCATTGAATTCAAGTCTTTTGAGCAACCTGATAGGTTGTTTCATTCAAAGTAGAAAAATAGCATTCTTTCCTTATTCTGTACATGGTAATTTTTCAGGTTAATTTAATCTGATTGCTGCCGATACAAATGATAATTTAGAGGCATGAAACTGTGGTTAGTGGTTTTTTTATGCCTTGGTACGCTTTTAGCTCAGGCACAATATAAGTTTGAGAACGAACCTGACGCAGAGGTAGAGTACGAACTAGTACGTCTCGACAAGCAAGTAAACTCTCCTTACCATGAAGGTGCACCTATCATCTCTGAAGATGGGCAAACCCTTTATTTCTTTGTTGCTGATCATCCTGAAAATAATTTCGGCACCAGAGGCAGTCAGGATATTTGGTATGCAGAAAGAACCACTACGGGAATCTGGGGGCCGGCTAAGCATATGCCCGCCCCTTTAAACGAGAATCGGTATAATCAAGTAATGAGTGTTTCCCAGGGCGGGAATCTTCTCTTAGTTAGGGGAGGGGTGGGCAAATCATCCCTCGGATATTCAGTCTGTCATCGAACCAGGTCAGGATGGAGTGAGCCTATTTCGTTGCGGATCAAGGATTATGAAAAAATGGCCAAAGGAGTTTACTCAGGTGGAATTCTTACTGGAAAGGGTAGTGTTCTTCTAATGTACTTCAACGAAGTAAAGGACCAGACCTCCAGTGATCTCTATGTGAGTTTCTTGCAAGATGGAAATCAATGGACCAAACCAAAATATATAGAGACTTTAAATACCGAACAAGACGACTTTGGCCCATTCATGGGAGAGGATGAAACCACCTTGTATTTCGCCAGTAGCCGACCAGGTGGAAATGGAAGTGCAGATATTTATGTAACTAAAAGGTTGGATGACACTTGGTTGAACTGGTCAGACCCCATCAATGTCGGCCCCCCAGTGAATACCAAAAGCTTTGACGCCTACTATTCAAAGGATGCCAAAGGGAATGTTTTTACCACTAGAGCTTATGTGACCAGAGATGGTGGTAGCTTGGATATATTGACTCTAATACCTAGAATAATTGAGAAAGCTAAGCCTACAATTACGGTTTGGGGAAATGTCTATGATAAAAAGACCGGTGAGCCCATAGGTTCACAGGTTATTTATAAGATCCATGACCTAGATGTTGGAGACCTCATGGCTGATGACCATGATGGTTTCTACGAACTTCCTCTTCCTGGTTCAGGAGAGTACGGTATAAAGGCCAAAGCTGAAGGCTATATGGATCTTACCGAAGCTCTGGATGTTGTCTCGGCTGATACAAATCAGGTGATCCAAAAGGATCTGTTTTTAGATCCCATAGAAGTGGGTACTACCGTAAGGCTTGAAAATATATTCTTCGACTTTGACAAAACAACTCTAAGACCGGAGTCATATACTGAATTGGATCAGGTGCTCGCATTTTTAGAGGATAATCCAAATGTCAAAATTCAAATATCCGGACATACCGACAGCAAAGGATCAGACAATTATAATCTACGATTGTCTGACGGAAGGGCCGCAGCCGTACGTGATTACTTACGAACAAAATGGATCCCTGAAGGCAGAGTAGTCTCTAAAGGATATGGAGAGTCAGTGCCGGTCGATACCAATGATACTGATGAAGGAAGACAAATGAATCGTCGGGTGGAGTTTACCATTCTGGCGAAATAAATGGGTGTTATGATTTTTTGAAGCCGTGAATCACATTGGACCCAATCACGGCCCGGGTAGTCTCGAATAGAGGCTACCTTTTTTATTGTCCAAGAATTTGTTCAGTAAAGTCCTTGCAATAAGATTTTATCAAATTACGTGTGTTTCTAAAGCTATCAATGATTGCTTCTTCAGTGCCGGTTGCTTTCGCAGGATCAGGAAAGTTGTGATGCAATTGTTTTACCCTTGCCGGAAAAAATGGACAGCGTTCTTGCGCATGATCGCACACGGTGATTACGTAATCAAAGCTTAAATTGGTGTATTCATCAATGTGATTGGAAGTATGATGTGAAATATCGACCCCATCTTCTTGCATAATTTGGATAGCCCTTGGGTTTACTCCGTGAGTTTCTACCCCGGCGCTATAAACTTCGGCCTTTTGATCTAGCATCTGTATCAGATACCCTTGAGCCATCTGGCTTCGGCAAGAATTGCCCGTACAAAGGACCAGGATTTTTTTCTTCATAGCTATAATTATCTATAACAAAAAGAGAGATCTGAACTGAATTGGCAATTTATACCAATAATTCAATCAGACCTCTCTTATGGAGAATTTTGTTTTTGTTAGTCGCAGCAGGTGGGCTCACAGCAGTTTTCATCCTCCTTCTCAGCGTAGACTGTAATACTGTAAATGCCAAGTTCAGCATTTTGAAGATCACTTTGTTGCTTAGTCGAAAGATGTTCCTTCAGTAAGCTATCTGGTAGCTGGATTTCCTTTTCCTTTTGTA
>JBPCUG010000582.1:0-3199 GCA_051011275.1 Cyclobacteriaceae bacterium
AATATACTGTTGAATGATGCTAGGAATGTTTTTTTCGATCCTATCTTGTTGCGTTCGCTTCCATTTGATGCACAAGTGGGAATTCTTGCCCATGAGCTAGGTCATGTGGCATATTATCATAAGCTAAATCCCTTTGAGATAGGAAAGTGGGGATTAAGCTATCTCAAAGTAGATCAGTTCCATGTTACTCATGAACGATCTACTGACCTAATGCCTGTATACCACGGGCTTGGCAGTCAGATCTATCAATACGCTTATTTTGTTCGTTATGATCCAAGCTGTAAGGAGCTCTTTGGCGTGGAGCAGGACTTTATGGATAAGTACTATATGACTGATAAGGAGTTGCTGGAAGTGATCAGTAAATGATTCTTATAAACTAAATAGGATCTTAATCCAATCCTGCCAATTCTCGGGCATAGTCAATGATGATCTGACTAATGCCATCTTCCCAGGTTCCTGTTTTTCCTTCAAAGGAATCAATATCCTTCTCGTGGATCATATTCCAATGATCCAGTCCGGGATAGCGGTAAAGCTGATGATCCTGGTGACCCTGGTCTTCTAGCAGTGCAATGATAAGATCATTATCCTGATCGCTCATGATCCAATCGTTGGTACCTCTGACAATCCGCACCGGAACCTTAAGCTCTTGCCAACCCTTAGCAAAATTAAAATCCTGGACCTGATGATAGTAGCTAACCGGGCGCCCATACATATGCTCTGGATCGTGGTAATTGTATTTGGCAAGCCAGGGTTTTTCTTGTAACACTTCTGCGTAACTTTTTTTCTCTATCAACATACCATAATAGAGCGGGATATATCCTTCATTCATTTTTTTCATAACCTCTTCGCCAGTATTTCCCTGAAACTTCAGGATGCGTCGCTCGATCTCCAACATATGCTCAAACCAAGTCTTTACGAAGGTGCCATCGGAGATAACTCCCGCTACCGGGTATTCATTAGCTAAGTATGGAGCCAAAGCACTACCCATACTAGAGCCGTAAATGATCACCTTTGAAGTATCCACATAAGATTTCGACCTTAAACTTTCTAGGGATGATCGAAAAGCGGCAATATCATCTTCAAAGCTGCTTTCACTACAGGCTCCATTGCTATCTCCAACTCCAGGCTTTTCTACTCTCATCACTACCATTCCGGTTTTAGTAGCCAGGTCTGTAAGTACCCGTGTCCACCCTGAAACAGCACGCCCAGGGAAAACCTCAATTGAGCTACAACTAAGACCACCCACCACAAAAAGCGCAGGGAGCTTGCCCCTTGCTTTCTTCGGATACGTAATTATGGTTCGGATCTCCTGACCTCTATTGGAAAGCACAGACTCATAACGCACCTCTGTATCAGGATAACGCTCTAGGGGAAGATCGGCTAGGGTTGTATTCAGGTTTACCATATCCTGACCTCTCTTAACCAATAGCTCAATTTCCTGACTACCCCGCAGCTCATATAGAATATCACTCCAGCGATTAGGGTCCATGATTACTTCCTGATTTAATTTAATAACGATATCACCTTGCTTAAGGCCTGCAGTTGCCACAGCGCTATTTGCAGTAACTTCCCAAACCAGAGCTCCTGCTTGTTTGCCATCGGGGGCGGAGAATTTCGCACCCAGATCGGCTCGTCTTAAGAGGGGTTGCCCATTTACACTTAAAAAAGACTGGAACAGTATTACAAATAAAATGGATCGCATAGTAAGTTGGTTTTTGTGCTAATAAACGCTATTGACGGACATCAGATAGGGATTTTATGCAAACCACATTCATTACTGGATAAAAAACAGGAAATACAGGAAAACCAGGAAAAACCAAAATACGTTATTTTAGAAAATGAAGCGATTCTATCTTGTTGGGTCCAGGGTGGCCACCCACGTAGGGTTCTGGCTAGCATATTATCTAGCCTTCGGATTCATTTGGGCTAACGATGGTAATTACTGGGCCTCTTACTATTTGGAGTTTGTACTCTTGCCAGTGCGTATGCTGGCCGCGTACGTAACACTTTATGTGTTGATACCTCGTTTTTTGCAACCCAAAATGTTGGGAAAATTGGTGGGTTCCTTTGCACTGTTAATTTTGGGTTGTGCAATGCTGCAAAGAACGATTACTTATTTTTTTTATGAGGGCGTCGCGATGCCCAGTGGTGATTTCTGGGAAATAAGCGGAATACTTCGAAATATTATTCTGATCAATTCCACGGTTCTTTTTTTGTCGGCATTAAAGATCACTCAACTATGGTGGCAAGAGGGAAGTCGGGTGAAGCAATTAGAAGGATTGCTAACGGATTCTTCGGCCATACCTAATGTCATCAAAATAAAATCAGACAAAAGGATACATCGGGTTTCAACTGATGATCTCCTATATATTGAAGGGCTGGGCAACTATGTAGTCCTTCAAACCAAGGATAGAAAGCTCATAAGCTACATGAGTTTAAAGCAGGCTTTGGATAAGTTGCCTCCCCAGTTTCAAAGAATACATAAGTCGTATGTGATCAATACTCAAAAAGTCAGTTCATACGACCAGGAGAATGTTGAAATAGGCCAGAAGCTGCTTCCGGTAGGTCGAGCTTATAAGCAGGAGCTAATTATAAGTTAGTTTTGATTACATCCTATAAATATTAAGAATAGGAAGAGCACCTCTAGATGGAGCCACCTGGAAGGACTCTTGCACCCATTGATCAATCCATTTACTTATCATTAGTTAAGCATATGAATATCCAAGGGCAGAAATATCCCTAGTATCAACCTCATCCTCCGGCCACGGATCCATAATAGCAGCAGCTCCTGCCAGACTCGGGTTCTGCCCTGGGTTTGCCACTTGCCATTCCGCCCAAAGCCTATCGATCTCACAATGATGCATCCAAAATACCGGATCAGTCGGAGCGGTAAGAATACCGGACATTGATCCGCCAACCCAGACGTGGCCGGAATTGTGAACTCCTTCAATAGCTGGGCCAAAAGAATTGAATGTATTGTTAGCCATAGCGGTGGCGACGCTGGCAGCATTTGGCAAAAATGCCCCACCTATGTTACGGGAAACCGTATGTGGCCCACCCGATAGATTCACGGTAGGAGTAAAGCCATTAAGCCATAACGGAAAGGCTTGCTCGTCGCTTGAATTCCAGTAGGGAATACAAACAGTGGGATCCGACATTTGAAGCAGTTCTTCCATACGTAACAGATAGATCCGGTGCC
>JBPCUG010000583.1:0-2851 GCA_051011275.1 Cyclobacteriaceae bacterium
GGCCAAAAGCGCTGCACTTGCGCCACTTTGTTGGACAAAAGTTCTGCGATTCATAGGTGATTATTCTTAGGTAGCTATAATGTAACAAAATACAGAAAGAACTTCCTTATCGGCTTTATAAATTTTAAATCCAAAATTAGTGTATCTGTGATACGCAGCTGGCTAACAAAGATGCCAGAATTCAACTATATTGGGAAAGTAAATGTCAGAAAATAGGTGGGCTGATTTGGTTATCATAGACACTACATATCAGAAAACATTAACCATACACGGCACATAGATGCAGTGATAAAACAAGTAAAGCACTGTGAAAGAAAAAGCTTGAACAGCTATTGAAACGGTAAGTGAGAATATTTTGATAGATCGTAATTGTTATAATTGAATCAGCAAAAATGGAAACTACATGGAAAGGAAAGTTGGCAGTCTACGATAGGCTGGTAGACAAATGTCCAAGGTTTGAAAGAAAAGGAAAAACCATGCCCTATACTTCTGCTAACGGATATATGTTTTCCTTATTGAATAAGGCCGGAGAACTTGGTATTAGATTTTCGAAACAAGTTCAGGAAAAATATATGGAAGAACTTGATACCACTATATACAAATCGTATGGAGCGGTAATGAAAGGATATATTTTGATCCCTGAAAAGATGTTAAAGGATTTGGACAATGTAGCAAAATACCTGGATGAAAGTTATGATTATGCAATGTCACTTGAACCAAAGTAGCAGACCTATAAGATGGCTGAAAATATTGGATTAGTATTTATTCACGGCGCTGGTTTGGGCAGCTTTATCTGGAGTGAGTTAAGGCCTATGATTAACCATCCTGTTTTGTTTATAGACCTTCCCAATCGAGAAGCTGACAGTGATGCAAATAGGAGTTTGGTATTTGAAGATTATTTGAAATCTATAATTCACCAAATAGAAAAATGGAATAAGGACAAAATAGTTCTCGTTGCGCATTCAATTGGAGGGTGCCTAGGAATAAAGCTAATTGACCATTTTGCCAGAAGGGTGACGGGGTTTGTGGGAATAAGTGCCGCCATTCCGAAAAAAGGCAAATCATTTATTTCGTGTCTGCCGTTTCCGCAGAAACTGTTGATGCCTCTGATTTTAGGTATGCTCGGCACAAAGCCACCTCAAAAATTAATAGAAACAGATCTTTGCAATGATCTTACAAATGAACAGAGCCTTGAAATAGTGAACCGATTTACTCCAGAAGCAAAGTCGTTGTATACCACGAAAGTAAGTTACAAAACTCGCCCTACCAGAAACCTTTATGTTATGCTTACCAATGACAAAGCATTTCCGATCCCGGTTCAGGGTAAAATGATAAAAAATCTAAACGCTCAAACAATCGTTGAATTGGAAAGTGGGCATTTACCTATGATTAGTAAGCCGAAGGAATTGGCTAAGATCTTGAATGACTTTATGAGTAACCAATAAATGATCAGATCAATCTAATGCACCAAGGATAATCACATACTAAGAAACCAACCTATGAGTATTACTAACGAAAACAATTCTCGTTCAAGAAGAAAGTTCTTCAAAAAAGCCTTTGCTTCAATAGCGGTAAGTACAACCGGTGTGTACAGCCTACAAGCAGCTCCCTACCAAAGTCCATCAGAAGACGGAGCACAGGAAACCATCCGGATCACCAAACTGGAGACCTTTAAAGTAAAACCTAGATTTCTTTTTTTGAAAGTCCATACTGATCAAGGCATTATTGGTCTTGGCGAACCAATCACGGAAGGCCGGCCTGATACATGTGCCGCGGCTATTAAAGAAATGGAACCTTATCTTATTGGCAAGGATGCCCGCAGGATCATCCATCATTGGCAGGCCATTTACCGGCATTCTTTTTATCGTGGCGGCCCCATCCTTACTAGCGCTTTGAGTGGTTTAGAACAAGCCCTTTGGGATATCAAAGGTAAGGCTTTGGGAGTGCCAATTTACGAGTTGCTAGGTGGCGCTACCCGAGATAGGATTAGGGTTTATGCTCATGCTCGTTCGCCAGAAGCTATCAAAAATGCCAAAATTGAAGGATTTACTGCCTTTAAAACCGGAGTAAAAAATGCCAGGCAATCGGGGGCGGTGGCCAACCAACAGTTTATCGAAGAAGCAACTCAGGCTTTTGCCGAGTTGAAAGAGGCAGCCGGGAAGGATGGGGATGTGGGCATTGATTTTCACGGTGCTATTAGTCCGCAAAACGCTGGCTTATTGATCAAGGCCTTGGAACCCTACCAACCTTTCTTTATAGAAGAACCAGTCAACTGCCAGAATGTAGATATCATGGCCAGCCTGGCCAGGGAAACCCATCTACCCATAGCAACTGGAGAACGGGTCTTTACCAAGTGGGGTTTCCGGGAAATTCTGGAGAAGCAAGCAGCAAGTATCCTACAGCCCGATGTTTGTCATGCAGGAGGTATTTTTGAATGCCGCCTCATTGCCGGAATGGCAGAAGCGCATTATGCCTCCATTGCACCGCACAATCCATTAGGGCCCATTTCTTTGGCTAGTGGACTTCAATTAGCAGCTAGCATTCCTAATTTTTTATGTCAGGAGCAGGTGACACTTGGTGAAGGGTATTTAAAAAAGCCATTCGTAGTAAAAGATGGACATGTGGAAACACCAACTGGACCCGGACTGGGAATAGAACTGGATGATGATGCGCTGGCTGATAAGATGGGCCATGACTGGAAGAACCCGGAAACTTATCTGGAGTCAGATGGTTCGGTGGTGGACTGGTAGGTGATTCCTGTAACGCAAAACTTAACGTCATTCCTGCGAAGCCCAGGCAGGGCGCCATCAGGAATCCGCTCCATGATCTGGCCCAACCATCTGGGGATTCC
>JBPCUG010000584.1:0-3251 GCA_051011275.1 Cyclobacteriaceae bacterium
GTAAACAAGCATTAGCTATGACTCGCAAAATCACCATCGACCACGTTGTTTTTTACTTGGACCCTAAGGCTTATGAGCATTTGCAGAACTATTTGGAATATCTTTCCTTAACTAATTCTGTAAAATCGCGAGCTGTAAAAGAAGAACGGATAGCCGAATACTTTTTAAGCTCATTAAGTGAGAACAATCAGGTAAATACCGCTCATCAGGTAAAGACTATTGTAAAAAAATTAGAAACGGAAACCCGAAACTTAAGGATGGGAAGCCGTCTTTTATCAGCAAAGCTTTTGGTAGGTCAATATTTGGGACAGTTAGAATGGGGGGTCAATTAAGACCCGCCTACCAAAGGCGATCATTACGCCGATCCACTTCGCCACTTTTTGAACTGGCGCCACTTCCTAATCAAGTATACAATAATTAACACTGCGGCTACCCCGGCCATTATTGGAATAAAAATAGCCAAAACGGTTAGCACTAAAGAACCTCCTGTTTCTACTGTAGCCACCACAGGGTTGCCCAAGCCACCGGTAGTAGTACTAGATGCTACCCTGGTGGTAGCAGTCGCACCTTTGATCAAACCTGCAGCACCTCCTCCCGCGATAACCGCCATGGTCCACTTTATCAATGGATCCATTTCTACTACGGTTGAGGCCATGACTATAGTACCGCATACAACCGCGGCCGGCGTAGCAATAGTATCCAGAAGATTGTCAAAAAAAGGTATAAAGTAGGCACCTACCTCCAAAACCGTAGCCGTACTTAAAAGGATCAACGCTGGAGTGGAAGCCAACCAATCAAAGCCCGAAGACAGCTCCATTAAGCCAAAGCGGGAGGCGATACTCATCAACAAAAAGGGAATGAATAATCTGAACCCCACTGCCGCACTAAGGCCAATTCCCAGTAAAATGCTTGCCACTTCCATAGTTTCAGATGAGGATTCTAATTAATATTTAATCAATAAATCTCAATGAAGCAAATGGATCAATCAGGGAATTGTGATCGATCAATACCTGGGATCAGATTGAGGGCGTTTTTGTAGTAGATCTTTTTTAATATTTCATCAGGAAGATCTAAGCCGTACATTTTCCAATAGGCATGATACTTTTTGTAATAAGGAAAGTATTCATCAGCTGTTTCTAATACTCTGAAATAAGTATGATACTCGTGAGGATTCCAGGAGTCTTTGCCAAACATTATACGATCTTGGTACCTAGCAAAAAACTGGTTTGCGCGTCTAGGCTGTCTGCCAAGCTCGGCAATCACAGCTCCAAACTCAACGTACATATTCGGCATCTGATCCATCAGAATGCCTAAGGTATCCAAGTTGTTAGCATACCATCCAAAATGAGCATTAATAAAATTGGTGTTGGGGTGCTTCCTAAAAATGTTGTGCTGCTCCCTGATGATTTGTTCCCATGGAGCTGGATCAGTATTAGACCTTTTGCGATTAGGCCTAAGCTTAAGCTCCAGCCATCTTTCATTGTTAGCATCATGTTCCTGCCAAAATTGAGCTGGATCAGCAGCATGGATCAAAACAGGAATGCCAAGTTCACCGCACTTAGCCCAAACGGGATCAATGCGCGGATCATCAACTGTAATCCTCTTTCCTGAGGCATCCCGATTGCGCAAACCTAAGCTTTTATAGATCTTTAAGCCTTGTGCTCCTTTTTTTACATCCTCCTCTAGTTGCCGGGCTGCTTTTTGTCCCCAATCCGGATCATCAATACCGGAAAAACTAACATTAGTAAATACCACTAATCGATCCTTATAGCCGGAATCTTTTACATTTTTAAGCGCACCATCCAGATGCTCGGTGTCTCCACGTCCACGCCCACTTAAGTTAACCATTACCCCCATGTTCAAGCTATCCATTGACGCCACAAGGAGGCTCAGGTCTTGGTTAGGCATTCTGAATTGATGGTTATGCACATCGATGAAGGGGTATTTGGCCCGGGTTAGTGGATTCTCTGGCACTACCAAAGTGGAAGGCGGATTGTAATCTTCAAATGACATGGTAGCCTCGCCGGCACCATTTTGAGCACAAGCCGCATGCGATATCATAAAGCAAACGGAAAGAATCCCAAGGAAACATTTCATAGTATCAATATTTGTCAAACTGCTAATATATCGTATTGTCGTTAATTCTCAACGATTTTGATCGTTCCTATGTTACTAAAAAATACGACCACCACTACTCTTGGTAATGGTGGTCGTAGATAATGTACTTTTTTGGTTGCTACTCAGCAGGGTACCCGGCATCTGCCATTACCTCCTCAATTTGACCGCAATGTCGTTGACAATGCGCTGGTATGGCCAATAACCATTGGTAAGCATCCATATCACCTAGCGGACCAAAAGGAGCCGCATGAGCTCTCAGTGGAGCATCTGTGGTTTGGGCAAACGCAGTAGTAGCCTTACTTATTTCCGTATAAGCAGCTATGAAGTCCTGAGGAGTTGCATACTTTCCAGTTGGCTCCATGTTGGGGCTCGTTTTTACCTTGTGCTCACGGCTTGATAACATACCAGTAAGCTTACCATCTTTTTCCGTAGCACCTTCGGCCATTTCTTTTGTCTCTGATTGCAGCGCCATTTGAGCGCCCCCAAAAATCCCTTGTTCAGCAATAGCAATGTGTTCGGCAGTTTCAGCTATCGACCAAGTTGTGTCAGAAGCTTTGTAGTTCCATTGCGCATCAGATAAGCCTTCCACATTAGACATTAAATGTTTCTGACTAGCTTTGAGTTGTTCCACCAGAGTAGAGCGTTCTTCATCTGAAATAGCACCTTCCTGAGCAACAACTAAGCCGATAGAAAAAATAAACGTAGTTAACAATAGTAGTTTTTTCATAATTATTGGATTGTGGAGTATAAGTTAAAAAATTTAGATAGTTACTTCTTTTGTTTTTTTAAGGCTACTGCGAAAGCCTTGTCAGCCCATGTGTTCAGCTGGTGGCGGTCTTCAATTACTTCCGCAGGTACTGTCCAGTAGGGCATACTTCCTTTTTTGCTTGGAGATTTAAAAGGCTCCGAACCGTGGTCTTTATAATCTTGAAGATTCGATTCATCTACCTTAAAAAGCAAGTGCCCGCTCCCATCTATCATTCCAAACATTAAGCTCTCACGAAAGAATCCAACGCCGCCAAACATTTTTTTTGCGGTTACTGCTGCGGTATCTGAAAATTGATCTAACAAAAATTCAGTATAAGACTCTTTACTCTTTTTCTTTTGCATTGGATTAAGGGTAGTTTGTAAGG
>JBPCUG010000585.1:0-3008 GCA_051011275.1 Cyclobacteriaceae bacterium
GGTTAACGGTATGGGGTGTGCAAACTGAAAAAGACACCTACTTTTGGCTGCGCTCTTCCAACAAAGGCCCAAAGCAGTTTCAGAAGTTTAAACTTACAAGAGAAAAATATGCATCTGTTTTTAATCAGCTGGCTTCCCTTAAGCAAAAAATTAATTTTGGGTCAGGAGATCCAGATCAATCTTATGCGGGATTTTTAAGTGTTTATCATGGAGAGAAATCAAACCAATTGCTGTTACATGTCAGCGATTTTTTGGAGATTGACGCTGAAACAAACGAAACCATTGGCTGGGGTACCATCTATTCCCTGGAGGCTAATGAATTGGAAATAAAATTTTAACCTCTCTTATGAACAACTATGACCTGGAGAATCTCTCCACCAGGGCACCCGAAAGCCTAAGCAAGGAAGACACAAAAAGCAAGACTAAGACTTATATTGAAGAACTGGAAGAGTTGCAAAATGTTCTCTATGCGGAAAGCAAGCACAGCCTTCTAATTATACTTCAAGGTATGGATGCAAGCGGCAAAGATGGTGCAGTTAAAAAGGTTTTTAGCGCCGTTAACCCTCAGGGCATTGAGGTGAAATCGTTTAAGGCGCCCACTTCCAAAGAGCTGGCCCACGATTTCTTATGGCGTATTCACCAACACACTCCCCCTCAGGGAAAGATCCAGATATTTAACCGGTCGCATTACGAGGATGTGCTGGTTACCCGGGTATTAGGGCTTACTGACGATGAGACAGCTAGCCAAAGATTTGGGATCATCAATTCTTTTGAGCGATTGCTTCAAGAACGAGGTACTCAGGTCTTGAAATTTTATCTTCATATTTCGGAGGCAGAGCAGCGTGAGAGATTTCAGGAACGTCTAAATAATCCCAGGAAGCATTGGAAGTACAATCCTAATGATTTGAAGTCTGCAAAGGACTGGCCGCTTTATCGGCAGTATTACAAAGAGGTTTTTGAAAAGTGTAGTTCTGACATTCCCTGGACCATTATTCCCTCTGACCAAAACTGGTATAAGGAATTTGTATTGGCGGAGGCAATTGTTAAATGCCTCCGTGGTTTGGATATGAAATATCCTGGTCTGGAGTTGGAATAGATATTATTGTCCTTTCTTTTCCAGTTCTTCTTCTTCCCTGATTTGCTTCATCTGGATCATATACCCGATCAATAATCCAATACCGCCGAAAATAAGGCCCATTGAAAAATAGGCAACATCCTCGTATAGTATCCCGGCTCTATCAAGAAAGTTGCCTACCAGCAGGCCAATACCAATACCGATGGCTACTAAAGCAAACTTTAAACCCCCAGCACTCTTTTTCGGTTTGTTCAAATTTGGATCCATGCCCTGCTCAATCATTTTTAATTTCTCAGCATTTTCATATTTTCTTATAAAAACGATCATTACGAATGCACCTAATGAGATGAGTATGGGAACTAATATTCCTATCATGGTTTTGAAATTTACAATTTAAAATTCTAGTTTCATGAGTAGGACGCACTGAAGCTGGACCATGTTACAGGTAGTAGATGATTTTTTAATAGTTTTTTTTCCTTGATCTGTAACCGGTTAGGCATACTAAGCGTCAAACCAAGTGGTGGCGGCTAAAGCAATCAGTGATTTGGAATTAATAGACCAGGTCTTGTCGGGTGAGGTTATGGCATATCGTACCTTAACCGATAAGTATAAGGACTATGCTTATACTTTGGCCCTTCGGGTACTGGGTAATAAGGAAGAGGCAGAAGAGGCGGCTCAAGATGCATTTGTCAAAGCGTTTAACTCTTTGAAAAGCTTCAACCGCACGGCTAAGTTTACTACCTGGTTTTATCGGATCGTTTTAAATACTGCCATTAGCTATAAGAGGAGGCAAAAGCCGCCCATGGATAGTTTGGAGCAAAGACAGGTGATTGGTGATGGTGAGATAAGTCAAATGGATCAGTTCAAAATACTGGAACAAAGGAAGTATTTGCAGAACGCCATGAATTATTTAAAAGCGGATGATGTATCGGTTCTTACCCTATTTTATTTTAAAGAACATTCTTTAGAAGAAATGTCAGAAATCACAGGTATTGCCGTTAATACTTTAAAAGTAAAACTTTACCGGGCAAGGAAACGATTAGGTGAAGTATTGGGAAAGATATTAAAGAAGGAAGTAAGTTCGTTGTTATGAAAACTTTTGGCGAAGAAGACATTTTTAAATACCTGGATAACGAGTTAACCCCAGAGCAGCGTCTTGACTTTGAAGGGCAATTGGAGGCTTCGGAGGCTTTCAAAAAACAATTTGAGGAAGCATCGATCGTTCATGAAAGTTTAAGCCGACTAAATACTGAGGCTGCCTCTCCTAGCTTTACCGACCAGGTTATGCAAAAGGTAAGCGGGCAAACACGATCAAGCAGTTATTTGAGTAGTGGTTTAGGTGGGTTGAATTTTATTATTCTTAGCGGAGTGCTTACTGGGTTAGTGGCTATTGCATCCTTATTTATTTCAGGGTATCTTGATTATCAGGTGATACAGGAAGGCTTACAGCAATCACAGTGGAGCAAGGGAATTGATCTGGGTTTTTTAGCTAAACTCCTAGACAAGAAAAGTTTGACCATTATGATCGTGGTGATCTATACAATCCTAAGTTTTATTCTTTTGGATCGAGCGGTGATCACTCCGTGGCTTATGAGAAAGTCAAAGAAGGTCAATTTCAGGATGCTTTAAGAATTATCTGGTTATTTTAAAACCTTCAAAATTTTTGCAATCCCCTATTGTATAGGAAACCTCATTAACCCTGGCCGCCGGCGGACCCTTTTTACACCAGGCTACTAATGCGTTCAGTTGTTCCTTGCTTCCTTCCGCCTCCATGTAAACTGAACCGTCAGATTGATTGCATACCCAACCAACAAGCCCCAGTTCTAGTGCTTTCTGCTGTGCACTTGCCCGATAGTATACGCCTTGTACGCGACCTTGAATGGTAATATTGAAGTGCTGGTTCATTGCACTTGTGAAGCTTCAGCCATAATTT
>JBPCUG010000586.1:0-7115 GCA_051011275.1 Cyclobacteriaceae bacterium
CTCAGGAGCACACCACCCAAGAAATTGCAAACAAATTGTTTATTAGTCAACACACAGTGGAGACGCACAGAAAAAACATGCTATCAAAATTAGGCGCACGCAATACTGCAGGTCTAGTGAAGCATGCCATCCAGATTGGCCTCCTGGACTAGTTGTTAGTTCCTAGTTCTTGGTTCTTAGTTGGCCTACTACCTACCTAAGAACTGAAAACTGAAACTAAGCACCTAAGACCCTCCCTGTTTTCCGGTATATTTTCATATCCCAAATCATGGTCAGGTTTTTAGCCATGAAAGTTCAGACTTTTGAAAGGTGAATATCTAATCCGAAATTATGACTAATAATTCTTCATCCATTGTAATCAGCACCATTATAATCAGTGTTTTCTTGTTGATTGCTATCCACTTGGCTGGCCGGGCCTTTCAAAATAGAAATAAGGCAAACAAGGTGGTTAGCGTAACCGGTTTAGGAGAAAGGACCTTTACCGCGGACTTGATCGTGTGGAATGGTTCCTTCACCCGTAAGAACATAGAGTTGAAAGAAGCCTATGCATCTTTGCACCAGGACCTTTCAGAAATAAAAAGATATTTGAACTCAAATAATATTAGAGAAAATGAAATTGTGTTTTCGGCCATTGATATTGGCAAGGAACATGACATAATTTATGATGAGACGGGCAAATCCCAAAGTATATTTACTGGCTACAGGTTGACACAAAACATACAGATAGAGTCAAAAGAGGTAAATAAGATTGAAGCGCTGTCGCGGAAGGTTACCGAGCTCATCAACTCAGGCGTAGAGCTTTATTCCGGAAGGCCTGAGTACTATTATACACAGCTGGCCGACCTCAAAATAGAGATGATTGCCGCGGCAACAGAAGATGCGCGGATAAGGGCAGAGAAGATAGCCGAAAACTCTCAGGCACGATTGGCAGGTCTACATTATGCTCGTATGGGAGTTTTTCAAATCACAGCCCAAAACTCTAGTGAGGACTATTCATGGGGCGGCGCATTTAATACTTCATCCAAAAGAAAAACGGCTACTATTACAATGAAACTCCAATTTGGTATTCAATAATTCTTAATCTTCTAAATAAACAGATCGCAAGATTTTAAATTTAAAACTATGAAAAATAGCGAAATCATTACCAAATTATTCAGGTCTATAGTCTTCGCCATATTGTTGTTAGCTGCTCCAAAAATCATGGCTCAATACAATAACCCTGGTGGCTCCTATACCGGCTCTTGGAAAGATCTCAACAACAACGAAGGAAAGATCAGCCTCAAGATCTATCCTGTATATCAAGACACTTATCAGGGACATGCAATAGTTACTCAAAATGATAACACACATACCTCGTTGCTCAATTTATCCGGCAGCCAGGGTTACGTTCAGGGGTATATGAGTTCGTCAGTGTATAACGATACAACAAACCTGTCCGTATTCAATTGTCAACTTACCTTTAGTGGAAAGCTTGGTTTTGAAAACGACAAGGCTATAATAAAAGGAGAAGCAGTTCCACAAGGATGCCATCAGCATAACCTGATCTACTTGGATCTGGTGCGCCAGCAAGAGTAAATAAACTGACGGATCTTTACGGTAAAAACAATTTTCAATGTTCATGGGTTTTCATATATTTATGTTTGACTGTATTTTTTCTTTCACTGTGCCTTACCAGCCAAACCAGGTTTAGAAATTCATGCCATTGGACCCACCATAATATGCTATGGTCGGTTATAACCTTTATTTCAATTGCCAAATGCTAAACCAAAACAGATTATGTCAAGAATAGGAAGTTACATGGCTATATTCGGTGCCGGCTCAGTTATCTTAAGTTTCTTCAATGTTGAGTTTAGGATTTTAATGTGGATAGAAAGCTGGGGCCCCACGGTGGGTTGGGCAATCAGAATCGGTTTGTTGGTCCTGGGCTTAGTACTCATATATGCAGGACGGACCAAAGAGGCGCCTGAAAGCAGCAGCGAACAGTAATAAAAAGTATTTAACACGATATCTGAACCATGAACCAATCACCTACTTATGATAAAAGCCTGATAGGGTCTACCCAAAGCAAGATCAACGCCCCTTATTGGGATACCGTTCTCAGTCAACATGAGAGTGGCAAGTATAAAGATGCATTGGTTGGTATCCTTCACTATCTCGACCCTGGATTGGCCGAGCGTACTGGAAATGCGGATCAAACACAATTCACCATACCGCACGGTTCAATTGTGGTAAACTTTGAAATTAAGGATGACCAAATAAACATCTGGGCACCCTTTGTAAAGCTTCCGGAGCAAAACCCTATTCCATTGCTAAGACAAGCAGCACAAATAAATTTCAACCCTCTGAAGCTAGCCCAGGTTGTTCTAGAAGACCAAGATCTGGTTTTTCGATACAGCTGCCCATTGGAACTTTGTGAACCATATAAGATGTACGATGTCTTTTATGAGATCTGCACCTACTCTGATGCCTACGATGATGACTTCATAGAAAAGTTTAAGGCGCGCCGACTCCGCGAACCGGTGATCGAGCATTTTACCAATGAGCAAAAAGAGATAATTTGGAACAAAGTACAGGGGTATGTTAAGGAGGCGTTTGATTATACCAGCTACTTTGAAGAAAAACGCATCCAAGGATTTACCTGGGATATGATCAATATCACACTCAAACGGATTGAATTCTATGCGGCGCCTCAAGGAGTCTTAAGAGCCAGACTGGAAAAGACCATTAATCAAATGCAGAACCGTGGCAACTCATTTCAAGATCAGTTGCGCATTGGCCGTGAGTTTTTGAAAAAACTACAGAACTACAGCCGGGAGGAATTTGACCAGGACCTTTATCTGGCAGAAACCTTTGTCCCTTATAAGTCACGCACAAGCTTGGAGAAAATAAAGAATACCTTAAAAACAGCACATGACCGGGCCCATAACGAGCGAGGGAAAAGCGACTTCATGGCGGCCACCTTTACAGTTCTCTATGAATTTTACAATCTTTTTTATTACTACAATGTGCAAAACGACTTAGCACAAACAATTAATGCCGGCATGGAACAAGCTTCCGGCAAAAAGTGGAAGGAAGCATCTGATACCCTATGGCAAGCGATCGATGGCATTATGAATGATCGACAACCGGCTTTTGCTAAGGGGGCCAAGCCTCAGAAATCCAAAAGTTTTCTTTCCACTCTTTTCGGTAAATCTTAATTACAATCTAAAGCAAAATGAGTATCTCCAATATTTCGAATAGTGTTTTCAAGATCAACACTTCTTCCGGGACAGGCAGTGGCTTTCACATAGATCGCAATTTTGTTGTTACAAACTATCATGTGATTAAAGGCCACCGAGAAGTAGCTATTGAGGACCAACAACAAAATCGGTTCCATGCTACTGTAGTGTTTGTTAACCCTGATACTGACTTGGCTTTTTTGCAGCCCACAGGCACTTTCTCAGCTCCCTCAATTCGCACCGGCCATGAAGGAACAGTAGTCAGCCGTGATAAAGTATATGTACTGGGCTTCCCTTTCGGGATGCCCTATACGGAAACAGAGGGGATCGTATCATCGCCGCAGCAGATGATGGAAGGGCGTCATTATATTCAAACTGATGCAGCCGTGAATCCGGGCAATAGCGGCGGACCGGTTGTAAATTCCGAAGGCGTTCTGGTAGGTATTACCACAGCCAAGTTTGAAAAAGCAGACAATGTCGGCTTTGCTATTCCTTTGGATGTCATGCATGAGGACCTAGCTTCGATCGATCCCAATTTGGAGGCACGGTTTTCCGTAAAATGTAATGCTTGTAACAATCTAATCTATGATGAAACAGAGTACTGCAATAATTGCGGAGCGACAGTCGAGGCAAAAGCTTTTGAGCAAGTAGAGCTCTCAAAATTTGCTCAATTTGTGGAAGATGCTGTAAGAGGCCTCGGTGTGGACCCGGTACTTTCAAGAAACGGTTATGAATATTGGGAATTTCATCAAGGAAGTTCACTTATAAGGATCTTTATCTATAACCGCAACTACCTTTATGCCACTTCACCATTAAATACTTTGCCCAAATCCAATTTGGAACCACTGCTGCAATATTTGCTCAGTAATCCGGTAACACCTTATCAATTAGGTATCAGCGATAATCAAATATTTATCTCTTACCGAGTGGATATGTCAGAGACCCTTTCCACTCATGCTGAGAATGTAAAAGCCAACTTGACCAACCTTGCGCTTAAGGCCGATGAAATGGATGACTATTTCATTGAAAATTTCGGCTGCGATAAAACCGTTTATACCAAAATTGCTCCAGCAACCTGATCTATCACACAAAATCATCACTTTCAAAATTCTAATCTATGATTATTTATGGCTCAAATGAAAGAGATATTCTTAGCAAAGAACTCCCTCATCAGTCCTGTCAGAATTGTC
This sequence comes from Cyclobacteriaceae bacterium, assembly GCA_051011275.1. Lineage (GTDB taxonomy): Bacteria > Bacteroidota > Bacteroidia > Cytophagales > Cyclobacteriaceae > JBPCUG01. Next base: position 4,409 of record JBPCUG010000586.1, read on the forward strand.
AAACCAAAGGGTCGATAGTAGCGCAGGTTAATCAGCGATATGCGCATGTATTTTGGATCCCCATCTTCCCCGTGGGCAAACCTGTTTATAGTATTTGCAGCAACTGCAAGCAGGTATTAAAGAAGAAAGAGATGGATGAAAGCCTCAAGAGGGAAGTGATGGACGCGAAGTCTGAATCGAGAACTCCTTTATACTCTTTTGCCGGACTAGGAATTCTAGTGTTACTGGTCGCTTTTTTTACTTATCAGAGTGCTCAAACTGACAATAAAGAATCCGGATATTTATCAGAACCTAAAGTAGAGGATGTATACGTTATTGAAACCAGAGAAGAAGGAAAAAAAGCTTACTACTTTGGTAAGGTGGCCGCATTGGCTGGGGATACGGTTTATTTGAACTACAGCAACTACGTTGTGTATAGACGGCCCACCAACAGCAACTATAAAAAAAACCTGCAGGAAAAAAGTGATTTCTACAATCCTGTAGAATACTATCTTCTTGCCAATGAATTGGCATCTTTACACCAATCAGATTCACTGGTAAGTGTGTTCCGAGAGGATTAATTTGGTTATAAAGAGGACTGACTAGAACCTTTAACCAGGTATGAAGGTGTTGCTCGCCCCAGACAAATTTAAAGGCTCACTTTCGGCTGTCGAAGTTTGCCGTGCTATGGCCGAAGGCATCAATCTTTATGACCCTGAAATTGAAACGGTACACTTTCCACTTGCAGATGGCGGAGACGGCACTAGTGAAATACTTACCTATCACGCCAAAGGCCATATGGTCACCTGCCCAACTTTGAACCCGCTTTTCAAGCCAATCGAAGGCAGTTATGGAATTTCAGGCGACAAGAAAACCGCTTTTATCGAATTAGCTCAGGCCTCGGGCCTGCATTTACTTGCAGAAACAGAGCGCAACCCGATGTTTACTAGTACCTATGGGACTGGTCTACTAATTCTAGATGCGATCAATAAGGGTGTAGAAAAAATAATCCTGGGTATTGGTGGTAGCGCCACCAATGATGGAGGATTAGGGTTAGCAGCTGCATTAGGTTATACTTTCATTGACAAGGGGGGTCAGGAACTCCATCCTGTTGGTAAAAACTTATCAAACCTTTATTGTATCCAAGATGCCCGCTTGTTGTTTGACCCGGATAAGATCACTATCGAGGTTGCATGTGACGTTAGAAACCCTCTTTTTGGCCCTAACGGAGCTGCCTTTGTGTACGCGCCTCAAAAAGGAGCAAACTCTCAAGAAGTTGAGCATTTGGACGCTGGCCTTCGACAGTTTGACAAGGTAGTTACACAAGATTTGGGGATCGCCATTGCAGGGGTCTCAGGTGCCGGTGCAGCCGGAGGAGCAGGTGGTGGAGCCGTAGCGTTCCTCAATGCCAGGCTTATACCAGGTATCGAATTGGTTATGGAAGCCACCAACTTCGGAAAGGCTCTTAAAGGTACTGATCTAATCCTTACGGGTGAAGGCAAAATTGATAAGCAAACTAAAGAAGGAAAAGTAGTCGCAGGGGTCTCGCAAAAGGCTAAGGAACATCAAATACCCGTAGCAGCAATTAGCGGCATTCTGGAATTAGATACCGATGAACTACTTGCAATTGGTGTAAAACAGGCTCGAGATTTAATCAGTCTAAGCAAAGAACCAGAAACAGCTATTAAAGATGCCTATCGCTTAGTGAAAGAGTTGTCCAACCAAATGATAGAACAGCTGCTACATTAGTTTACAACGGTGCCGAATCAAAAACTTTTACAGACTCCCATAGGTCCTTACAGGCATCTATAAACTGATGGTGAATGGAATCTACCTGATAACTATCATGAGCAGCAACATCTTCAAATGCAACCATCAATGAATAGGTAAAACTGTTATCTGTTACATCCCTTTGTTCCGTATTAGCAGGTGTGCCCAAAAAGCTAGACTTGATGGTTCCGATTGTAACTAACTTTTTTAAACCTTCCTCCATAGTTTTCCTGGCCGCTGGGTCATCAGGATTCTTCAACCAAAACAAAACGTAGTGAACCATCTACTTAGATTTAGAGTGTAACATATTTTAATTTTAAAACAGGGTCGGAAGTTAATTATAAAAACAGGAAAGTAGCAAGAGTGTCAATAAAAAAGCCCTCAATACAGAGGGCGTTTTCTTTAAGAGCTGAAAGAATCTGGATCTAATGTACGATGCCGCATTCCTTACAATATTTTCTTTTGCCAACCTTTCGTTTTTTAGGTCGTTTCTTATGGCCAAAATAGGATGGATCGGCATACTGCGGATCGTCCTTCATCTTTTCTATCTTCCGGTACTTCTTTGCGTTCTCTTTTTTGAGCTTGGCATAGTCCTCCATAGCTTGGGAATTGAAATTAGACCCACCGGATTTCTTCACGCTTTTGCGTGCCGCGGTTGTGCTGCTACCGGGATCTCTTGATGAAGGCGCCTGCTGATAGCTTTCGCTATCACTTTTCTTCTTCTCTTTTTTTGATTGCCCTTGCACCTGGGTCACGCAAAAAGTGCATCCAAGTAAAACCACAATAATGAAATATTTCATACTACCTTTTTCAGTCTGTTCCTTGCATAATACGTGCCATAATAACAGAAAATTAGCATTTTCATTGTGCAGAAGTTGTCTAAACTTGTTGGATGCATGTTTTAATAGCACTTTTAATATTTAAAATCCTTTTTCAAAATCATTAAAGAGCTTTATTC
>JBPCUG010000587.1:0-11906 GCA_051011275.1 Cyclobacteriaceae bacterium
TGATCAAGGTTTCCAATCCTGAAGATGCTTATATCGCCGATATTTATAACCGTAATCCCAGAGACGGTTTGATCGCTTCGCAAAGGATCGAAGAAGAACTTTTGCAATTGGAGCATGAACTTTGGGAATATTAATTTGCTCATTTGAAATTTATAAAACAAAGCCGCCTCTTTTGAGGCGGCTTTGTTTTTGTTACGGGTTGCGAGGAGTTACAAGTTGCGCGTAATCGTGTAACCCGGAACACGTAACCCGTAACTCACTCACTTCAATCCAGCCAACAACTTTTCAGTTTTGATTGCCCCAATCTCGGCAACCAATGCTTTCTTATCGGCCGACTTGATATTCTTAACTGACTTAAATTTTTTCAAAAGTTTGGTGATCGTAGCTGCTCCAATTCCTGGAACCTCCTCCAATTGTGAACCCAGACTACCAAGGCTCCGCTTTTGACGGTGAAAGTTAATTGCAAAACGATGGGCTTCATCACGGATTTGCTGCAGCAGCTTTAACGAAATGGATTTCTTTTCTACATGAACTGGATACTGATCACCTGGGAAGTAGATCTCCTCTAATCGTTTCGCAATACCTACGATTGGTATCTTCCCATAGATATCCAATTCCTTAAGCGCTTGACATGCTGCATTCAGCTGTCCCTTGCCCCCGTCGATCACAATCAGATTGGGTAATGATGCTCCTTCACTAAGTAGGCGGCTGTACCTTCTGAAAGTCACCTCATGCATGGAAGCAAAATCATCCGGACCCACTACAGTTTTGATATTGTAATGCCGGTATTCTCTTTTAGCGGGTTTGCCGTTTCTAAAAAATACCATCGAGGCTACGGGGTCACTACCTTGGATATTGGAGTTATCAAAACATTCTATGTGCCGAGGCAGTGTCTTTAGGTTCAAGTCTTTTTGTAGTGCCTGTAATGCCCTGCTGCCCCGGTCTTTTTGATCAACCTGGTTTTGATAATGTTGCTTCTTAAGGAACAATGCATTCTTTATTGCCAACTCAACCAGTTTCTTCTTGTCACCAATCTTAGGGGTCAATACTTCGGCTTCTTCCAGCTCAAGGTCCAGAGAAAGGTTTACCAATACCTCCTTGCTGGTACTTTGCGTACGTCCCCGCAGATCCACAATAATATTAGGCAGGATATCTTGGTTAGCTTCATTGAGCTTTTTTTTGATCTCAATTGTTTGGGCCATTACAATACTGCCTCGTTTTATTTTGAGGTAGCCTACAAACGCCATCTTGTCGTCAGATACAATGCTAAATACATCAGTTTCTTTGATCCTTTGATTTACAATGGTAGATCTGGCTTGGAACTTTTCAAGTAACTGCAGCCGGTCTTTCATCCGTTGAGCTTGCTCAAAATCCAATTTATCAGCCGCTTCATGCATTGCTTTTTTAAAGTAGCCTTTTACCAGGCCCAGCTTTCCCTTCAAAATAAACTTAGCCTGATCTATGTCCTTTTGGTAGTCGGTTTCGTTTTGTAACCCCTCGCATGGTCCTTTGCAATTACCTATATGGTACTCTAAGCAAAGTTTAAATTTACCTTTACTAATATTTTCTTCTGATAACTGATACTTACATGTTCGAATGGTATATAAGTCTCTGATAAGGTTCAGGACACTCTTCATAGCCACCACGCTAGCATAAGGACCAAAAAATTGGCCCCCTCGATAATGCTGCTTATTTCTTATCGAAAGGATACGGGGAAATCTTTCGTCCGGGATCCAGATATATGGAAAAGACTTGTCGTCTTTAAGCTGAATGTTGTACCTGGGTTGATTCTTCTTTATTAAACTATTCTCTAACAGCAGAGCATCAAACTCCGAATTGACTATGGTACATTCGATACGGTCGATCTCTGAAACCATTCTCATGGTTTTGCGATCTGGCAAGGATTTTTTGTTGAAATAGCTGGTTACCCGCTTCTTGATGTCTTTGGCCTTACCAACATAGATGATGGTTCCCTTTTTATTCAGGAAACGATAGACGCCTGGTTGGGATGGCAGTAAGCTGGCTTGCTGCTTGCTGTAAGATGGGCGCATGGATTTCATCTGAAACGAATTTACCAAATATTAGCTCATTGCTTCACAGCTGCAAAATAAAATGTGGTCCCGGCTAAAGAATGTCTTCCGGGCGGGTTTGATTCAAAGAATCTATCTGCATCGAATCGGCCTGATCCAGGACATTAAGATAGCGATCACAATTTACTTCAACCGAGAGTCCTCGATACGGTCTGGGGAACCGACCCTTTTCAATGTCGAGGGTTTTGTCGCGGTAAACACTTTCCATAAATGTATTCCATATAGGACGGGCCGTTCTCGCGCCTTGACCAGAAGCCCAATCTCTAAAATGAATTGCCCGGTCCTCTCCGCCAACCCATACACCTGCTACCAGATTATGGGTGACACCCATAAACCAACCGTCAGACGCATTTTGTGTAGTCCCTGTTTTTGCCCCGACCTCATTGTTGGCTCTTATTTCAGCACTTAGGCCCCAGCCTGCTCCTCCCTTTTCTTCAGTGGCCCCCTTGAGCATGTGGATCATTAAGTAAGCGGTCTGTTCGCTTAAGGCCTCTCTGGTATTAGGTGGGAACTCATCCAATACGTTTCCGTTCTTGTCTTCAATACGTGTAATAAAAAATGGAGTTATATGAGTGCCTTTATTCACGAAGGTGCTGTAAGCTCCCACTAGTTCAAAAAGCGAGACATCGCTAACCCCTAGAGATAGCGACATTACCGCATCCAAATCACTTTCTATCCCCATCCTCTTGGCTGTTTTTACCACCTCTTCTGGTCGTACTTTTTCCATCATCTTTGCCGTGATCGAATTAACAGAATTGGCCATTGCCTGCCGAATGGTCATGGTTTCGCCGGTAAACTTGCCCATAGAATTCTGTGGGGTCCACTTCTGGCCATTGGCAACATCAAAGGTAACCTGTGCATCAATCAGTTGGTAGCATGGTGAATACCCTTGATCGATGGCAGTAGTATATACAAAAGGCTTAAAAGTAGATCCAGGCTGCCGACGCCCATACTTTACGTGATCAAACTTAAAGAACTTGTGGTTAATACCCCCCACCCAAGCTTTAATGTGCCCGGTTGCCGGGTCCATAGCCATAAACCCGGTTTGTAAAAAGTGTTTATAGTATTTCAACGAGTCCATCGAACTCATCACTGTATCGATCTCGCCTTCCCATGAGAATACCTTCATTGGTCTTTTGAGGTTCAACATGATTTGCACGGAATCTGAATCTGCTCCATATTGTTCAACAAGAGCCCGATAGCGCTGGGTCCGTCTCATACTTGTCTCCGGAAAGTCCCTGATCACCCTTCCGTCTTCATCAATCCAGGGATCGCGGCCCCCAAGGTGTTGTGAGAACTTGGCTTGTAAAGCCTTCATTTGAGTAGCTACCGCTTCTTCGGCGTATGCTTGCATTTTGCTATCCAAGGTAGTATATACTTTGAGACCTCCTCCATAAAGGTCATAACCATTCTTGCTGGCCCAATCTCTGAGGAAGTTACCGGTGACTGTTCTGAAGTAAGTTGCCAACCCAACATTTTGGTTTTGGACTTCATAATCGGTTTCCAGAGGTAGCTGCTGTAATGAATCAAATTCTTCACTTGTAATATATTCGTATTTCAACATTTGCCCTAAGACAACATTGCGTCTACTAGTGGCATTATTTGGATTCCTAACCGGATGGAAAAAGGAAGGCCTTTGAACCAATCCTGCCAAGACCGCTGCCTCCTGGATCTTTAAGCTGTCAGGGGTTGTATTAAAAAAGGTCCGTGCTGCAACACTGATGCCAAAGCTGTTTCCCCCAAAATCTACGGTATTCAAATACATAGCTAGGATCTCTTGCTTAGTAAAGTTCTTTTCCAACTCCACAGCGATGATCCATTCTTTTGACTTCTGGATAAGCTTTTTGATATTGTTATTCTTGATCTTCTTCAATAAGGCTCCATCATATTCTTCTCTCCTGGTACCAAAAAGATTCTTAGCCAACTGCTGGGACAGGGTACTACCACCACCTCTTTGATTGAATGTTAGTACTCCAAATATGGCCCGGAAAATACTTTTGGCATCAATGCCTGAATGATCATCAAAACGGATATCTTCTGTAGCTACCAGGGCATTTACCAAATGCGGGGATAATTCATCGTATTGAACCGGCGTTCGATTACTTTCCGGTAAGTAATATTTCCCTAGCAAGAAGTTGTCAGCGGTATAAAGCTCCGAAGCTGCTTCACTTTGAGGGTTTTCTAGCGCCTTTACACTGGGCATACCACCAAACCAGCCAAAGAGATCGTTTTTAACAGAGATCACATAGACTGGCATGGCTATGAGTAGTATCAAAAAGACAACCCAGGTTACCTTTGCCCATTTCGAAAGGAATGGCTTCTTTACCACGGCTTTTTTTCTTTTGGTAGGTTTTTTCTTTGTTGTTGTTCCCATGCTATTCCTGATAAAATTCGTCAAAAAATGCTTTATATCCTTCTAGATCTTTGGTGGCATAAAAGGATTGAAAGTTGTCTTTACTTATTACAAAATTATCCAATGCTGCTGCCTCTGCCCAATTTTGCCCGATAACCTCTTGGTAAAACTTAAAGGCCGATCTTTTGTTGGCAAAATACTGCAGCAAGATCATAGCCCGGTCATCATCCAAAATGAGATTGGCCGTCTCGTAGCCCGCATTGGGATGTTTTAAACTTTGATAAGCGTTCATCCTAATCGAAAGGCTATCACCAGGCTGCTTACGATCATACACAAGTACATACAAGTGCTCCTGGTTTAGGTTCTGATTGTATTTGGCCCCTTTTAACTTTGCCATTTTCAATGGCAAGTCGTGGGATGACTGCAATAGTTTTTGCGCATATTGCTTAACATCGCTGTCCGGATTTTTTTCAATGAATTGCTCCAAACCAAACCGATAATTGTGCAACCCTTCTGTGGTTCCGGTAATGATAATTTCCAGAAGTCGAAGATTATCGGAGAAATCAGTATCGGGAGCTATCCTTAGGTTGTGAGCGAGGATCGCTCGAGCAGAATCAAAATGATTTTGTTGGTAAAGTTCATATGCCACTTTATACTCCTGCTGTAGATACTCCCTGAGTGAATCACTCTCCTGCTTGTAATTTGGGTTAAGTAGTGTTTTGGCAAAGGTCGAGTTGGCGTGGTTATTAAGTAAATCGTGCTTATACTTTTCAGCCTTCGGATCACCTAACTCGGTATAGATCAAGTAAAGAAGGTAGAGTGCTTCTGGTATATGTTCGGAGTTGGCGTAGCGTCTGATTAAGGTTTCGAAAGTTTGAACTGCATTGGCTTTCTCAAGCAGTTTGAAATTGTAAATGTTTCCTAAATTATAATGGGCCAACTCGACTAAAGAATCAGCTTCTATTCTTTGTTCTTCTGCGAAAGGAATTGTTTGATATAATTCCATTTTTCTGGCTGTCCTTATCACCTCAGGATCTTCTATTGGTGCTTCGGCTGTAGCCGAATCGGATAAGGCTGCAGACTCGTCTGGTACCTCTACTGGCGCGCTCTGACTCTTGTCTGATCGTCGCCAGTTATCTTCCAAGGGTCGATTGCCCCATTTTCTAGCAAATTCAGACTGACCACTACTTAGTGACGATAAGTTATAAAAATACCAGTTCGACCCTGATCCAGGGTCCTGGTTGGTGGCAAATGGATTATCCAAAGGTCTTTTACTCCGACGCTCTTGCCGCTTTTCCTCCTCCGCTGCTTCAATCGCTTTTTGACGGGCTTCCTCTTCTTTCATAATTACCGTGTCCAGCAATGCGCTAAGGGCTAGGGTATCCATTTGTGCAAGATTAAGTAAACTGTCCTGCACCTTAATAGTGGTAAGCTGAGCCACAAAGTCGGTTAGCACTTCTTGCCGTTCCTTGATTTGATCATAGTTCTCCTCATCTTTTGGTAATACAGAGATAGTACTGTCATAATATGCGCTGGCTACTTCATACTGTTTTAGAACCTCGTAGTTGATTTGCCCCAACTTCAAGTAAGCATATGCTTTTTGTCTTTGGTTATTAATGCTTGATCGAATCGATGCTTTGTAATACTTGATGGCTTGCTCAAGCTGTTCCTGCTTTAACTCGAACTCAGCCATTTCATAATAGATCTTATCCTTGAACTCTTTATTCTTGGTGTCTCTCAACATCTTCTTGTAGAACTTCCGAATTTTCTTTACATCGTTGCTCTTATTTAGTTCAACTACTTGCGCCATGTAAAGTCTTGTATAAAAGGAAAGCTCGTAATCCGGATTATTCTTCAGCACCTTTTTGTAATTACTATATGCCTCGCCATCAAAACCAAGTGTTTGATAGATCTGTCCAATAATAAAATACACCTTGGCACTTCCTTGAGCGGGCTTCATCATAGGGGCCGCCATCACCAGGTTCTTCACCATATTGTCGAGATCGTCACGTACCTGAAACAGGTGTGCGTTATTAAGGTAAAGTTCCAGCTGGTTTTCCTTGCTCAGCTCCTCTCTTTTGAGATAATCGGATGCGGCAATGGCATTGTTGATTTCTGAATGGTCTATAAAGGTGCGCATTAATGAGATCAACGCCTTATGCCTGGCATCGTCATCCTCGCTCTTGGAGTTCACATATTTAAATGTGGTGATTGCCTCTTCAAAGTCGCGGTTATAAAATTTTGCTTTACCGATCAGAACGTAACTGTCATCTACCCATTTGCTATTTTGATGAAACTGGATGGCTAAGGCAGCTTTCTTTATGCAGTCTTCAATCTGGGGTTGCAAACCACTGATGGTGGTGGTATCCACAGTTGGGAACACTCTCAGTATGCGATTATAATTGTCTTCATGGCTTTCTTCAACTGCCTTTTCAATTTCCATCAACCGTTGCTGGGAATAAAATACAGCATTGTAGTGAGCAGTGGTGTTGTGAAATGCTTTGCTAACTAAAGTGGTTTTCTCTGAAGAACACGAACCCATTCCCACCCATATGCCCAGGAAAAGGCAGACGAAAAGTATATTTCTGGTGGGCAGGTATTTAGTTAGTTTTCTCAACTCTCCTGAAAACGTAAAAAAAGCAATAATTAATACAAATTATTTTTATTCAATAAGGATTTAATGGCTAATTTTATTGGCCATTAAATTAGCCTATAAGTCATTGAGTTCAGTAAAAAATTTCTCTAGAAAATTATTTAATAAATACCTTATTATTCTGCGTAATGAGGAGAATTTCGCTGAAAAATCCACGTTCAGCTTTACCTATGCAAAGTTAATCGTTTTTATTTTAACATTAATGATGGTTTTCATGCTTATTAGCCTCTTGCTGGTCAAAACTATTCTGGCCCAATGGTATGATCCAAAGCATGCTCAATTGGAGGCAAACCGGAAGTTAGTAGGCTTATCGATGGCAGTCGACTCATTGGCTATTGAAGTAGATAGAAAAGATGAATTTATCAACAGTTTGAAGACAATAATCGTGGGCGATGATACCGCAGCACTGCCTTTGGAACAACCTTTAGGCGATGCTCAATTAAACGAACTAAATCGAGAAGTGAGCTTAGATGCTATTCCTGCAATTGACTCACAGTTTCGCAAGGAGTTTGAGCAAGCCGGGGATGTTTTGTTTGGTGTTGAAGGTTCTTTAAGCTCAGAATTGCAGGAATTGTTTCTTTTTACCCCCATTTCTGGAATAGTGTTGTCTCCATATAATGTGAAAACCGAGCATTATGGGGTAGATGTAGTGTCAAAAAAAAATGAACCGGTAAACTGTGTAGCTGACGGAACGGTGATTTTTTCCGACTTTACTCAAGACGCTGGTTTCGTGATTATGGTCCAGCACAGGGGCAATTTAATATCGATTTATAAGCACAATTCGGCATTATTAAAAAAAGTTGGTAATTTCGTTAACTCGGGAGATGTTATTTCCATCATCGGTAATACCGGCGAATTAACTTCAGGGCCTCATTTACACTTTGAACTCTGGTATAACGGTAATCCGGTCAATCCTGAAGAATTTGTATCATTTTAACACTTAAATGGCCATGTTTAGTCGAGAAGAGAAAAAAGGAACTCAAGATGTAAGCCACTCCAGTAACATTATTTCCAAAGGAACCATTCTGGAAGGTAATATTAAAACCCACGGCAACGTCAGGGTTGAAGGTAAGATCATTGGCCATCTCATCACAAAGTCCAAAGCAGCCTTAGGCGCGTCTTCGACCGTGGAAGGGAACATACTGGCACAAAACGCAGAGATCTCTGGCGAAGTAAAAGGAAAAGTGGAGGTTTCTGAAATGCTGGTACTACGCCCAACTTCAGTCATTCACGGTGATATAGTGACCAACAAATTGATCGTTGAGTCAGGAGCTACTTTCAATGGTGGATGTAAAATGGGTGCGGTTATCAAGGAGATTAAAGTTGCTGAGCAGACCAAGGACATCAATATGGCTAACACTTATAAAGAATTCCAGGATGTCCAACCGCAAAAAGCCCAAGGGTACAAACCGGCTTAGGTCTTACGCGAAATATTCGGGATTGGCCTTCCAATTAATGGCCATTATTTTTGTTGGAGTATTTACAGGTGTGAAGTTAGATGCCTGGCTTGATAATAAGTTCCCCTCTTTTACTATTGGTTTATCCCTTTTGGCGTTTTTTGCCATGATGTACTTCTTGATCAAAAAACTTCCTCGTACATGAGTGCTTTGCTCCCCTACAGACCGATACTAAAGCTTTGCATTTTCACATTCATTCTGGCTGGACTTATATTTTTACTGGACCAAATTGGAGTGGATATACTTCACAGTCACATTTGGTATATGCTAGCTTTCTTTTTTGGCCTTACCCTTCTAACAATGGTTGTCGTACTCAAGAGTACTGACCCAAAAACCTATGTAGTTTTCTATCTCAGTACGGTGGTAGCACGCTTGCTATTAAGCGTCATGGCGGCTTTTGTTTTTTTCTATTTTCTACGTGGCCAGGAAGTACCTTTCGTGATCAATTTTTTTAGCTTTTATTTATTATTTCTGCTATTTGAAATTATAACCTTATTAAGTAACTTGCGGGCCGGAAATGAAAAGCCAGATTAAAATATGAGTTTAGCTCATCGCAATTATCTAAAAATCAGCATCTTACTTCTATTTTTACTCATATCATCTGGTGGAACTAGTGTCATGGCAGCCAGCGGTGAAGGAGAAGAATTCAACCCGGGAGAGATGATCATGCATCACGTGATAGATGCACACGAATGGCACTTCTTTGATTGGGGCGAAACCCACGTGACATTGCCTCTGCCTATCATACTTTACTCCAAGCAAAACGGATTGGTAACCTTCTTGTCCAGCAATTTCCATCACGGAGAAACCAGCTACAAGGGTTACAAAATGGATTCGAGTGGGCATATTGTTTCGGAGGATGGTCACTCTTTTCTAGACCTATCAATTACCAAAAACACTGCGGCACTTTTTATGAGTGCCATTATTATGTTGGTGGTTTTTATTGCTATGGCAAAACGATACAGAAGCCAACCCGGTAAGGCACCCGGAGGCCTACAATCTTGGTTGGAGCCAGTAGTGCTTTATGTTAAGGATGAAATTGTAAAACCAAGCATTGGCCCCAAATATGAGAGGTACCTGCCATATATGCTCACCCTGTTTTTCTTTATTTGGATGGGTAACCTTTTAGGCCTACTGCCGGGAGCAGCCAATCTCACTGGCAACATCGCAGTGACATTGGTCTTGGCCATCTTTACCTTGATCATGACATTGTATAGTGCCAATAAAAATTATTGGATGCATATATTGAATCCTCCTGGGGTTCCGGTTTTTCTAAAGCCCGTGATTGCCATTATTGAGGTAATTGGGATATTCACCAAACCGTTTTCGTTAATGCTTCGACTGTTTGTGGCCATTACAGCAGGTCACATAGTTATTTTGAGCTTGATCGGTTTGGCTTTCATATTTAAAAGTATGACCATAGGTTTTGGGACCAGTTTTGTTATTGTTTTTATCAGTTTAATTGAGTTGCTGGTGGCCGCAATTCAAGCCTATGTATTTACTTTGTTTTCGTCAATCTATATTGGAATGGCGGTGGCAGAGGACCATCATTGATGATTGAATTTTTGTTTAATTGTAAATAGTAATCTTATGCTAAGTTTAATGTTGTTGGATATTGGCATGGCCTGGATGGGAGCTGCTATTGGTGCAGGGCTAGCTGCGATAGGCGCTGGCATCGGTATCGGCAGAATTGGTGGTTCCGCCATGGAGGCGATTGCCCGACAGCCTGAAGTGGCTGGTACGATCCAAACTCAAATGCTTGTAATTGCTGCTCTGGTAGAGGTAATTGCGCTTTTTGGGTCAGTTATTTCGCTATTGGTGTATCTAAAAGAAGCACCAGTAGCTTAGTTTATTTAAGGCCGATCACAACAATAGGTTGTGATCCGGCCTTATTTTGATTACTTCTCTAAACATAATTTTACATGGAGTTAATTACCCCCGGTTTAGGCCTCATATTTTGGCAGATAGTGATTTTTCTGATGCTGGTATTCGTTCTGGCCAAGTACGCTTGGAAGCCAATTCTTAAGGCTATTGGCGATAGGGACAGTGCTATTGAGGACGCATTGACCTCAGCTGAACAGGCCAAAGAAGAAATGGCTAAGCTAAAATCAGACAATGAAAAGCTTTTAGCCGATGCACGAGCAGAGCGAGATCAAATGCTTAAAGAAGCTTTAACTGCTGCAAACACCATAAAGGAAGAAGCTAAAACGGACGCCGGCAAGATCAGTAACAAGATGATCGAAGATGCTAAAGCAGCTATCAACACAGAAAAGAAAGCAGCACTAGCTGAAGTGAAGGATCAAGTAGCCAGCTTGTCGGTACAGATAGCCGAAAAATTGTTGAAGAAAAACTTAGATAACGAGCCAGCTCAAAAGGAATTAGTAGCTGATTTGGTAAAAGATATTAGAATTAACTAAGGATGTCTGAATTTAGAGTTGCCACCCGATATGCTAAATCTTTGCTCGACCTTGCTATCGAGCAGAATGCCTTGGAGGATGTCCATCGGGATATGCAACTGTTTGATCAAGTTTGTGAGCAGAGCAGAGATTTTTGGTTATTGCTAAAGAATCCCATTATCAACCATGAAAAGAAGTTGCTTGTTTTAGAAGGCCTTTTCAAGGACAAGGTGCATCACATGACAGCCTCGTTTTTTGAGATCATAACACGCAAAAACCGAGAATCTGTATTAGCATCTATTGCCAAAGAATTTCATCGTCAGTACAACGTTTACAAAGGAGTAGAGGAGGCAGTTGTAACCACTACTTTCCCAATCGATGATCAGTTGCGAGAGCGTTTTAAAGAAATAGTGAGCCAAACTGATGGAACCGGGGATGGCGGCGTGGAGCTGGAAGAAGTGGTTGACGGGAGTTTAATTGGAGGGTTTGTCCTAAAGATCGGTGGCCAGCAAATTGATTCAAGCGTCCAAAGTAAATTGAAAGAATTAAAATTGAAATTTTCCCACAACCCATATGTTCGGGAAATATAAAATAATCAAAAAACTAATTATCTATACAAATGCAAGGAGTAAGACCCGACGAGGTATCAGCCATATTAAGAGAGCAACTGTCCAATTTCAAAACAGCTGCTGAACTTGAAGAAGTAGGCACTGTATTACAAATAGGTGACGGTGTTGCCCGCATCTATGGGTTGTCCAAGGCCCAAGCCGGTGAGCTACTGATCTTTGAAAATGGATTACAAGCACTGGTACTCAATCTTGAAGAGGATAATGTAGGTGCGGTATTGCTCGGTGAGTCCAAAGGGATCAAAGAAGGTGATACGGTCAAGAGAACCAAATCCATTGCTTCGGTAAAAGTTGGTGATGGCATGTTGGGCAGAGTGGTGGATACCTTAGG
>JBPCUG010000588.1:0-6060 GCA_051011275.1 Cyclobacteriaceae bacterium
GAATATTGCAACCTTGGAGTATTGGATAGCTCATTCACTCATTCACTCATTGAATTAAAGTGTAAATACCTTAAATTGAGGAATTGGTAGGTACAGGTTTATTAATCTATGAAGAGGATCATTGCAATTGTATGGCTGGTTTTTAGTTGGTCGGTTACCACCTTGGTGGCTCAAGATCTTGTGATTACTGGTACCATATTAGATGAAGAAAGTGGTGACCCGATCCCTTATTGCAATATTATTATAAAGGAATCTTTTCTAGGTACATCGAGCAATGAGGAAGGAGAATTTATTCTCAAACTCGATAGCTTACCCTCTAATATTATCATTTCCAATATAAATTATCAGCGACAAGAGATCAGTGTTGCTGAGCCAGGGAATATTGAAGTACGCCTGGGATCTGCATATAATATATTGGCAGAAGTAGAGGTGCAAGCAGACCGTTTTGATGAGTACGCCTTAGACTTGGTGAAGAAAGCTTTTTTGAAAACTCGGAGGTTCAGCAATCGCTTTCACTATGGCAAGGCGTTTTACCGCCAAAAGTCCAAAAATGCGGATGCGTTTGTAGAGTTGATGGAGATCTTTTACGATGTACGCTTTACCAGAAATAAATTAGAGGATTGGCAAGTGCAGGAGGGTAGATATGCCGAAAAAAGAGACCAATTACTTAACCGGAATTTTACTTTACTTTCACGGTTGTTCCCGGTTTTGCAACCCGAGACTGACGATGTTTTACTTCCGGTACACGAAGAAGCAGAAACGTTTTATGACTTCTATTTGGAAGACGTAATTCAGGTAGATGAACGAAGGGTTGGTATGGTGTCCTGCACACCTAAGGATTTTGTGATCAAACCCGCCATGAAGGGGAAGCTTTATATTGATTTGGAAAATCACGATGTGATCAAAGTCATAGGTGAGATCAAGCATGACAACTTCTCTGTTATAAAATTGACCGAAAAGGATGGCCATTGGAAAAACTATCAATTAAAGTATGAGATAACCTACAAAACAGACTCGATTGGTGATCTGCTGCTTGACTACATTCAGGTGGGTCAAGATTTCGATTATTATATAGCTGATGAATTGAAGTATCCGGTGTCAACAACTTCATTCCTATCGTTCTATGAATATTATCAGCCAAGAAAAACAAGAAAACTTGGTGGTGGGATCACTACTCGCCAGCAGGACAGGGAGATTTTGGATCGGATAGGTTACGAGCCTAAGTTTTGGGAAAATAACCCGGTAGTGAAAAGGACACCGATTGAGGAGGAGGTGATCAATGCCTTTGAGGAAAATAAGGCCTTTGGTACTATCTTTCTCAACAGTCGAGACCAAATCGCATTACAAGGGTCAGAGCTCGACGACGATATTTTTATCACAAATTTGCTGCCCAAAGTTTTGCGCTTTAGTAGAGTGAATAGTTGGGAGAAAGCCTATCTTCATGCTGATAAGCCTTTCTATTTTTCAGGAGAAGATCTTTGGTACAAGGCTTATGTTGTTGATGCGGCGGCTTTGTACCCTGCAGACAAAAGTGAGATGGTTTATATTGACTTGATAGACCCTCAGGGCGAAATTGTTTTGCAACAAAAGTTGAAGTTGTTTGAGGGAAAAGGGGACGGCAGCCTTGGATTGCCAAGAACCTTGGTTAGCGGAACCTATCAACTGAGAGCATACACCAATTGGATGCGAAATTCGGATGCCGATCATTTTTTTCATAAAGAAGTACCCATATATAACTCAGCCCAATACCTTAGGGATCCGAAAGCAATATCGAGAGAAGAGGCCGTAGATAGGATCGATCTACAGTTCTTTCCCGAGGGTGGCCGCTATATCAATAGGGTAACTTCTCAAGTTGCCTTTAAGGCCATTGGCCCGGATGGTAATGGGGTTGATCTGCAAGGAGTGATCCTTGATGAGCAGGACCGACAAGTTGCTATTTTCAAAACTTTGCATCGTGGCATGGGGATGTTTGCCTTCCAACCCAGGGCTGGTAAGCAATATTTTGCCAAATTAGAATCCGGTGAGGTGTATGCGCTTCCGAAGGCACAACATGAAGGGTTCATAATAACAGTAAGAAATACAAATGCCAAAAGTATAAGAGTACGGGTAGAAGGAGTAGGTAAATACCGGGCTTCTCCATTTTACATAATTGGACAGTCCCGAGGTAGTATTTATTACCGTGGCCGATTCAATTTGGAAAACGGAACTGCTAATCTAGAAATACCAAAGAACAGATTGCCCAGTGGCATTTTTCAGATCACATTGTTTGATGTTTTGCAGCAACCCCATGCTGAACGGATGGTATTTGTCAATCAAAACCAAGAACTAAGTATTAGAACGCAACTGCTCAATGATAAACTTGAGGCCAAGAAGCCGGTGGAGCTTTTTCTTGAAGTCACGGATCCTGAAGGCCGTCCGGTAGCTACCGAGTTGTCAATTGCCATTACCGATGCAGATCAGGTAGCAGAGCAAAACATTCACACCAATATCTTGACTTACTTGCTGTTGCAATCCGATCTTAAAGGAACAATTGAATCACCTGCAGATTACTTTCTCAAAGATGACAGGAAAACGAATTACTATTTGGATTTGGTAATGCTTACCAACGGTTGGCGCAAGTTTGTTTGGCCGGAGGTACTGCAAGACCAGCTCGAACCTAAGAAATATCCCCATGAAAAAGGTATTACCCTATCGGGTAAGCTGGTACAACCAGGTACTAAAAAGGCCTTGACTAACTTACAGGTAGTTTTAATGGGCCCGAACCTAGCCTCTTCATTAGAAAGTGTTACCTCAGACGTCAATGGAGCCTTTATATTTAGGGGTCTGGAATTTGAGAAAGGAGAAAATCTGATTTTTCAAGTGTTGGATACTAAAGGTAAGTCGTTGCCGGCCCAAGTATTGTGGCAAGAACCTGTCATGGTACCAAGTAATTTTCAGGCAAATGAGAACGCAATCAGTCCAGATATTGAAGAACTAATGCAGGCCGACTTACTTAGATTGCAAAGTTCAGATGATATTGATGATGACCGCGTTTTGGAAGAAGTGGTAATAAAAGCAGACAAAATTGCAGAGGAAGACAATCCTTTTCTGGCCCAAGGCAGCTTGATCGAACCAGACGATAAAGTATATTATTCAGACATTTTTCAGTTGATACAGGCAAAAGCTACTGGAGTTCAAGTATCAGGGGCCCACCAGCAGGTAAGCATTAGTATTAGGGGAGGAGGAATGCCACTTTTCGTGGTTGACGGCATAGCAATGAACTCAACTTCTCAACCTGCATTCCTTAGCCAACAGGGGGACAGCCAACCTGCCGAAGACGGCGCACCGGCTGAAGAAGCAACTAGTTCTTCTAACGACGGAGGTGCGCAAAGTATCTCTGGCAGCAATGTGTTCGATTTGATCGGTTGGATCCGCCCCACTGATGTGGATCACATTGAAGTGTTGAAAGGCGCGAATGCCTCCTTTTACGGTGTGCGAGGAGGTAACGGAGTGATCTCGATTTATACAAAGCGTGGTACAGACATAGAAGCTGTATCAGGACCGGATCCCAATCAAGAATACCTCAAAGACCTGGGTTTTACTGCGGTAAGGGAATTCTATCATCCAAAGTATCAAGCTGACTCCGAAAAACCCATATTGGACAATAGACCAACAATCTACTGGAATCCTTCCTTGACAACAGATGTAGTTGGAAGAGCCCGAATATGGTTTTATAATTCTGATGCTTCTAGACTAGGTTTAACTATTGAGGGTATCTCCAGCAACGGCTTGCCGGGGTTTTTGAGTGAGATAGTTGAAAGTGAATAATATTTAGAAAACTTCTTAAATGAATTTGAAACCATTGTTTTTTGGCCTGATTTTTTTGTCAGGCTGTCAGTCCGGATCTCCACCTCCCAATACTTCTGAGCGGTTGTCAAATATTTTGGACCAACATCAGTTGTTTTTAAAGTCAGAGTATCCTTCGATGGATAGTGTTTATGATCGACTGCCCTCAATGACACAAGCTGATATAGACAGGCGAGTGGACCATGCGAATGCGAACCTGGAGAAATTGCAAGCACTAGATTTAGACGACCTTTCTTTTGAGGAAACGATCAGCTGGGAGCTATTTAAGTTTATACAAGAGGATCAAGTGCAGCGGCATCAATTTAAGGATTACCTCAACCCCCTATTGGTAGATGCGGGTTTCCATATTGGGTTTGCTTTTTTGCCGGCTAGCTATGAATTCAATTCTGCGGCAGATTACGAGAATTATCTTAAAGTACTAAAGAGCTTTCCGCAATATGTGGATCAACATATTGACTTGCTAAAGCAAGGTTTGCAACTGGGTATTTGTCAACCGCAGGTTATTTTAGAGGGTTATGAAGTAACGTTCGATAAACATATCGTCATCAATGCCGAGGAAAGCCTTTTCTACCAGCCTTTTTTAAGTTTTCCGAACATCATATCAGAGAGTGACCAAGATCGACTGCAAGATCTTGCTAGGCAGGTGGTTATGGATCACGTAGTTGCTGGATACCAATCCTTTTCCAGTTTTATGAAAAGCGATTATATGATCAATACCCGGACTGCAACAGCTGCCTATGATCTTCCAGAGGGAGAGGCTTATTATCAACAAAGAATTAACTACTATACAACATTGCAATTGACCCCGGATTCTATTCATCAATTAGGCCTGCAAGAGGTGGCACGGATAAAGGCTGAAATGATGAAGATCATCGACGAGATAGAGTATTTAGGTTCTTTTGAAGATTTTCTGGCATATCTGCGCACAGATGCCAAATTCTATGCACAAACTCCCAAAGAGTTGCTGATGACTGCCAGCTACATGGCTAAGAAAATGGATGGTAAGCTGCCCGCACTATTTGGGAAGCTTCCTAGACAACCGTATACTGTTAACCCGGTGCCTGATCATTTGGCCCCAAAATATACCGGCGGCAGGTATGTCGAGGCAAGAGAAGGCTCCACCAAACCAGGTCAGTATTGGGTAAATACTTATGCATTAGAAAATCGTCCTTTGTACGTATTGGAAGCTTTGACTTTTCATGAAGCGGTACCGGGCCATCATTTACAAACTGCCCTTACTTCAGAACTGGATCATCTGCCGCAGTTTCGGCAAGATCTATATTTGTCTGCTTTTGGTGAGGGTTGGGGGTTGTACTCGGAGTTTTTAGGTCTTGAAGCTGGTTTCTATCAAGACCCATACAGTAACTTCGGTCGCCTCACTTACGAAATGTGGCGCGCATGTCGATTGGTGGTGGATACCGGTATTCATGCCAAGCGGTGGACCAGGCAGGAAGCGATGGATTATATGGCTGACAATACTGCTCTTTCTTTACATGAAATTGGTACTGAAGTGGATCGCTATATTTCATGGCCGGCTCAGGCCTTGTCCTATAAGATTGGCGAGCTAAAAATTAAAGCGCTAAGAAAAAAGGCTGAAGCTGCCTTAGGTAAGGAGTTTGATGTTAGGGAATTCCATGACCTTGTATTGTCCCAAGGTACTGTTACCTTGCCAATCTTGAAGCAGATGGTTGATCATTATATTGAGGAAAAATAAAGGAGAGATATGCTTTTAGTAGACGCGGAAAAGATTGAGACCCACCTAGATTACGCTCAACTTATTAGAACGCTTAAAGAAGCCTTTCAACATGACTATCAAATACCTCAAAGAAGTCACTATTCTTATAAAGCAAAGGACGGAGCAGATCCATCAACCCTCTTTCTTATGCCGGCTTGGGACGATGGTAAAGACTTAGGTGTAAAACTGATTACCGTTTCACCTCAAAACCAGCTACAAGGCCTGCCAACTATTCAAGGAGTGTACATACTTTTTGATCAACCTTCTGGTGCTCCAAAGGCTTTTTTAGATGCGGAGAAATTAACCGTAAAAAGGACAGCCGCCACTTCCGCTCTGGCCTCATCTTTCCTTTCCAAAGCTACCAGCAACTCAATGTTAATGATAGGAACCGGGGCATTAGCACCTGAGTTGATCCGTGCTCATGCCGAGGTCAGACCTAGTGAACAAGTATTCGTTTGGGGAAGAAGTTTTATTAAAGC
>JBPCUG010000589.1:0-4482 GCA_051011275.1 Cyclobacteriaceae bacterium
AGGTTATAGTTCAGCTTCAAGAAAACGGTATCATAAAGCGCGTTAGCCGGAACGGTTAAGTTGATATTATCATGATAGAAGCTAAAAGATTTGCCACCAGGGATGGTGGCAACATAGGGAAAATGGATGCTCCCTCCACAAAGTTGTACTGAATCTGGTAGGCCCTGATCCATATTCCACAAATATACAGTGGAATTGTTTACACGATAGGCAGGTGCCAATTTGTAATTCATTCTTTGACTAAAGATGCTAGCAGCTTGGCAATCAGATGGTCCTTCAGACTTATATATTAACATAGTATTTTCTAAAATCTGATACCCACTTTTATCAGCGAAGTCAGTCTTACCTAATTGCACGTTTTCGACAGGAGAGGTGCCCTCTATTTTGAAGTTAAGTACGGAGGCATTATTATACTTATCCCATAAATTAATATTGACTTCATGGGTTCCATCCCGATTTATTTTCAGTACGCCTTTGTCTTCATTGGTTTCATAGAACTTTAGCTTATTGCCTTCATCCACATACAGTTTATTGAATCGCTTGCCGGTGGTTTTGTGCACCTCGTAATTAGTATGTACCAATATGTCCCTAGTCTCAGAAAATGCGAAGGTACTGATGTTTTGATTGAACAGTTTAGCGCCATCCATTTGTAGTTCAATACATGGAACTCCATTACGGTTATTCGCGCCATTCAGTTTATCATAAGCAAGTAATTCAATGCCGATTCTGCCATAGGCCTTTATTGGCCGGTCCGTGGTGTAATATGATCCTTTCTTAATTACATCAAACTCAAATCGACCGAACTGATGGTTTACACGACTTTCGTGGTCCATAGTTACCAAGGCCATCTTATAAATGGCAGGAGGGATGTTGTCTTTGATCTCGCTGAAGCCAAACTTAAGTGGGTTGATCGGCTTCTGTGCACCATCTCTTATTTCAAAGTGTAGATGTGGTCCACCTGAAGAACCACTGTTGCCAGAATACCCGATAACCTCGCCTTTAGAAAATTTCAACGCTCCTTTGTCGGGAAAGAGCTCTATAGTAAAACTCTCCTTCTTATACTGAGCGGATCGTACATAGTTGGCAATGGTACTATTGAACTCCTTTAGGTGTCCATAAACAGAAGTTGTCCCATTTGGATGTGCCATATAAAGAGCATTACCATATCCACCCTCTGAGATCTTTATCCTGCTGATATACCCGGTGGCAGTTGCATGCACTTTTAGCCCGACTTTGCCACCAGTTTTGATATCTAATCCACCGTGGAAGTGCCCTGATCTTAATTCGCCCATGGTACCAGACAGGTAATTAGATTGACCCGGCTGAACCGGAAAAACATAGTACTGATTGGCCTCTGCGATTATTTCCGTGTTCTTCAATTGCCCAAAGGTTGGCATGCCCAGGAACATTGCAATCAATCCAATAAGCAACTTACTTAATCTCACAACTCAATAAAGTTTGGTCTTCGATAGATGCTGTAAGCGTTTGGCCAATAGCAATTGGGCCCACACCCTTTGGTGTACCGGTAAAAATAATATCTCCTTTTTTTAGGGTAAAAAACTTTGAGATATAGGCAATTATTTCATCAAAACTAAACAGCATCATTTCCGTATTCCCTTCTTGTCTTATTTCACCGTCAACTTTCAGACCAAAATTTAATCTGTTAATATCAGGGAACTGGTTTATGGGAAAAAAGGAAGAGATGGGTGCTGATCCGTTGAACCCTTTAGCGATGGCCCAGGGTAACCCTTTCTCTTTAGCCTTTTGCTGTAGGTCACGTGCCGTGAAATCGATTCCAATCCCTATATGATCATAGTATTTATGAGCAAATTTCGCTTCGATATTTTTTCCATGTTGCTTAATTCTCAACAAGATCTCTACCTCAAAGTGAATGTCCTTTGTGAAGTCTGGATAGTAGAATGGTTCATTTTTGGTGACAAGGGCGGTGTCGGGTTTGGTAAATATGACCGGCTCTGTGGGCCTTTCATTGTTCAGCTCCCGAATGTGTTCCGAATAATTTCTGCCAACAGCAATTATTTTCATTGGGTCTATCTTGAGGGCAAAAATAATTTGATAATTCCCCATTTGAAACTAATTGTTGGAAATAATTTTAACCAGGTAAGTTTTGGATATTATTTAAGCAATTTACAAGCCGCATACATTACGGATCGGACTATGGCCAAGTCATCATTGCTCGAATTAAACTAAAGATAAATTGGGCACTACTTTGAAATTAGCTGATAAATAAAAATATTCACCACTTAATTAAATCTCAATTAGCAATTGTTTTATGTCAAAGCACCTTTATAACTCGGGGGTCATCGGGAATTGTGCATATATTGCCCATATCGATGCCAACACAAATGTCAATTGGATGTGCTGGCCACGCTTTGATGATAGCTTTGTATTCGGTAGCCTGCTGGATGATGAAAAAGGAGGGAGCTTTTCCTTGTTGCCTCCAACAGATGATTATGCCAGCAAACAATATTATATAGAGAATACCAATGCCCTTTGCACGGAGATTACTTATGCCGAAGGCGCCTACCTGGTGACTGATTTTGCTCCAAGATTTTATCAGTACGAGCGCTACTACAAGCCACTTATGCTCATAAGAAAGATAGAGGCCCTGGAAGGAGTGCCCAGAGTAAAAGCTACTTGCAAACCAGTAGCGGCCTATGGATCAAAGCGATTACAACGAATTCAAGGCAGTAATCACTTAACTTTTTTGGGCATGGAAGATGAGCTCAGACTTACCACTAATGTATCTTTTAGCTACTTATTGGAGTATGAGCCATTCGTAATCAATGAAACTAAATACTTGGTACTTACATATGGATCTCCTTTGGAAGCCCCTCTCGAGACCACAGCCGAAACGTTTCTTGCTAAGACGATTACCTATTGGCAAAAGTGGGTGAAAAATACCTCCATCAGTAATTTCTATCAAACCCAAGTTATTAGGTCAGCCCTGATATTAAAGATCCATCAATATGAAGACACCGGTGCCATTATTGCCTCTAGCACCACTAGCTTGCCAGAATCTCCTGGCAGTGGGCGTAATTGGGACTATCGATTTTGCTGGTTACGCGACACCTATTACACGCTAAATGCTTTTAATAATATCGCTCACTTTGAGGAGTTGGAGAAGTACTTCCACTACATTGCAAATATCACGGTTAAGAACAATGACCGCTTTCAGCCCCTGTATACATTAAGCGGGCAGAAGAATATTGTTGAAAAAACCATGGACCTAAAAGGTTACTTGGGCAATCAACCCGTTCGTGTTGGTAATCAGGCTTATGAACACATTCAAAATGATGTTTACGGTCAAGTGCTGGTTACGTTACTGCCGTTATATACAGACAAAAGATTTATTCTGGCCGAACGCACGGAATCCAAACGAATGATCATGGATATTTTGAGTAAGATCGAAAAAACCATGGAAGAGCCAGATGCCGGCTTATGGGAGTTCCGGAATTTAAGCCAATATCATTGCTATACGTATTTGTTTCATTGGGCAGGTAGTAGTGCTGCCTTAAACATAGCCAAGGTATTGGAGGATAAGGAAATGGCAAGCAAAGCCGGTAGTCTAAAATCGCTAGCAGCGGAAAAAATAGAAGCCTGTTTTGATCCTGGTAGGGGTGTATACACGCAGGCTATAGGAACCAAAAATTTAGATGCCAGCACCCTTCAATTGATCCTGATGAACTACCTTGATCCCTCTTCGGATCGGGCGAGAGATCATTTAGCTAGTTTGGAAAGAGAACTCAAGTCATCCGATGGTTTATTTTACCGATATCGGCACCAAGACGATTTTGGAGAGCCTGAAACTACGTTTCTCATCTGCGCTTTTTGGTATGTTGAGGCATTAGCTGCTGTTGGACGTATTGAGGATGCCGTCAGGGAGTTTAACTCTCTGGTCGAATATAGTAACCATTTAGGCTTGCTAAGTGAAGATGTGGATGCTGATACCGGAAGTCAATGGGGAAATTTTCCCCAAACCTACAGCCACGTGGGACTGGTCAATGCGGCATATCGGATCTCCAAAAAGCTCGATCAGCCTGATTTTCTATAGTAAGCTATTTCTAAATCAACGTTAAAGTCGATGCCAAAATCGACTATTAAATCCGTTTTTAAGTTCCAAAATAACCGCGTTAATCGAAGAATTTCAGCCCTCGATCTAAATTTTAATATTTCATCTCAAATAAATGCTAAATTGATATTCAACGTTAAAGCTATGTCATGCTGCTAAGGTCTAATGAGAACATTAACTAATACTAAGTCGCTTAAACTTTTACTTTCAACGATTGCCCTCATGTCCTTAAGCCATTACGGTCAAGCTCAGGATGCAGGAGGTGATGCGATTACTATCAAGGAGTGGTTTGGTATTCTTGAGCTTCCATTTCTATTAGTGTGTCTATTTTTCGCATTTCGAACAGCCCAGGCTTTGAAAGGAGGCGTTTTCGGCGAAGGTATGTCTTTACT
>JBPCUG010000590.1:0-2870 GCA_051011275.1 Cyclobacteriaceae bacterium
ACCCTATTGAGTCACTTAAATATGAGTGACAATTAGCAATTTAGCACATTAGCAAATTATCGCATTAACGCATTAACATATGCTTCGTAACTATATCAAAATTGCCTGGAGGAACCTTGTAAAACACAAAGTGTTCACCACCATCAACATATTCAGCTTATCCATAGGCGTATCTGCTTGTTTGATCATTTTCCTATTCGTTTCGGATGAACTTTCATTTGATGCCTTTCACAAAAAGAAAGACCAGATATATAGATTGTGCGAAGTGCAGAGCTTCCCTGGGACCAACACACAGAATGTAGCATTGACCATGCCTGGAATGGCACCCACTATGCTAGAAGAGTTCGATGAAATAGAAAACTACGCCCGTTTTTGGAAGTGGGGAGAGAGATTGGTTGAGATCGGTGAGACTAAAATATTGATCGATGAAGTTGCCGGTGCCGATAGTAGTTTTTTTGAGATTTTTGATTACGAATTGATACATGGTGATCCCGCTACAGTTATTGATGAGCCTTTCGACGTTGTGGTCTCAGAAGATGTAGCCTTGCGACTCTTTGATCGTACGGATGTAGTAGGGGAGAGCTTTGATATTGGCGGAGATCATTGTCATGTGAAAGGGGTGATGAAAAACGTACCTGAAAATTCTCATTTGCAATTCAGTATGTTGCTCAATATCAAAAGCGCTACTACTGAAAACCCGGACTTCGATTCACAGTTCGGTAATAATTACCTCAACACCTATTTTGTACTTAACCCCAACGCCAATCTTGACGAAATGGCGGAGCGCTTCCCTAACTATATGATTAAAAGTTCCGGGGACGAAGAAATTAACGATTACTACAAACTTTTTCTCCAACCTTTGGATGAGGTGCATTTAACCTCCACCAATATGGAGCATGATTACAACAATCACCGCAAGTTCAATGGGACCTATATTGATGTATTTATTTTAGTAGGCATCTTCATTTTGATCATTGCCGCAGTCAATTTTATGAACTTAACCGTTGCCAGGGCTGGCACCCGGGCGCAAGAAATTGGTGTGCGAAAGACCATCGGAGCTATTCGTGGACAGTTGTTCAAGCAGTTTACGATTGAGTCAGTTCTACTCTCAGTTTTGGCACTGCTATTGGTGATTTTAATTGTTTCTCTTTGCCTTCCACTTCTCAATCAATTGATTGATCGTCAGTTATCCTTGTCTGTTATTTGGAGCGATCCGGTGCTTATGGGAATTATCATTCTTGCCATAATTGTTATTGGCGTTCTAGCAGGATTATACCCATCAATTTATCTCTCTTCCTTTAAACCGATTGCGGTACTTAAGGGGATAAAGGCCTTAGAGAAGAAATCTTTTCTTCGAAGTGCGATGGTAGTGGTGCAGTTTAGCCTTGCTCTGGGGATGATTATTTGCACGCTGATAGTTGTACAACAACTGAACTTTATAAAAAATAAGGACATTGGGTTTGACAAGGACCACATGGTATTAATAAGCCTCAATCAGGAAGCCGCTGAGCAATATGAAGACATGAAAACCGCATTGCTGAAGGAGTCGAATGTACTGGGAGTTACTGCCTCAGGGCAGAGAATTGGCAACAACTTTCACCAATGGGGGTTTAAAGTACTAAAGGACACAATTACCGGTGTTACTCCTTCCAACGTATTTGTGGACTATAATTATCTTGATGTGTATGGTATCAAACTTCTTGAGGGACGTGGTTTTTCAAAGGATTATGCTACCGACGATGGTCTTGCATTTGTAATAAATGAATCCTTCGCCGATGAATTAGGTTTTGAAGATCCCATCGGTCAGCCAGCTGGGCATGCCTGGTACCCGGACGACTCATTGGGAACGATCATTGGTGTTACAGAGGATTTTAATTTTAACTCACTGCACTACAAAGTGAACACATTATCCATGGTGGTTCACACCGAATGGACCTTTAATGAAATGTCAGTGAAGGTAAATGGAGAGAACGTAGCCCAAGCGATTAACGATATCGAAAAGGTTTACGGTCAATTTGTAAGTGACTACCCATTCAAATACGAATTTTTGGACGACCACTTTGCGGAGCTGTATAAGAGCGATGAGCAAATGGGTTCAGTGGTCACCATCATGGCTATTCTATCAATATTCATTGGATGTATGGGCTTATTTGGCTTAGCATCTATTTCCATAGAACGGCGTATTAAAGAGATTGGAATAAGAAAGACATTGGGTGCTTCCGTCTTTGAGTTGCTGACTTTGTTGTCTGGCCGTTTTATAAGAATGATTGTGATCTCATTTGTTCTGGCTAGTCCTTTGACTTTCCTGTTTCTAAAAGGTTGGCTGGAGAATTTTGCTTTCCGTATTGAGATCAATCCTTTGATTTTTATGATAGGCGGGGTGATTGCTTTGATCATCGCTCTGATCACGGTCAGCTACCACGTTGTCCGGGCAGCGCTATCCAATCCTATTGATGCATTGGAATATGAATAAGCACAAGGAGCCTAGCGCAGTCTCCTTGGCCAATCCAGTGAGGTCCTTACGAATGAATAAACTTTTAAAAAAAGAAAAGATGAGATCTATCAAATATTTTATTGTTACCGGACTATTAGGACTAGCGCTCTTAGGAACTGCCCAGGAAAACGTAATTGTACCAGGCTTATCAGATGGCGACTCAGATGTATGGATGCTTCATAATCGTGAGCATCATGTCGAGAAAGGGGTAGTGCATTTGAATGCGCAGCCTGGTGATGGTCTGTTATGGCTTACTGATGTATCTTTTTCTGATGGCGAAATAGAGCTGGACATCGAAGGTAAGGATGAGAGAGGCAGAAGCTTTGTTGGTTTAGCCTTTCATGGAGAAAACGACAGCATTTTTGACGCCATATAC
>JBPCUG010000591.1:0-3102 GCA_051011275.1 Cyclobacteriaceae bacterium
CCTACTACCTTCAGTCCATCTCTGTAAAATCGAAAGCAAAGGTCATAATCTTCAGGATATATTTCAGGATCAAAAGCTCCTACCCGATCAAAATCCTCACGATGGATGATCCAGCAATGAGAAGGGATCACACATTCCTGATAGATCTCTTGATAGTGGCTCTGTCGTTTGGCAATATCATTTAGCCATTGGTCATACCGCCGGAAGCCCGCCCCTACTGCTCCCTCATCGACGAAATGTTCGGTACCGCCGGCGACAATGTGACCCTTCCCATATTTATTCCAGGTATCAACCAACAATTGTAATTTATAATCAGGCATTTTATCGTCGGAGTCCATACGATTGATCAACGGACCTTGACAATGCCTATAGGCTACCTGTAAAGTGGGGATCAATTTAGGACGATCACTCTGAAATACCTGGATACGGCTATCTCTGGTGGCATATTCCCTCAAAATTTCAGGTGTTTGATCTGATGAATGATCATTTACAGCTATCAATTCCCAATGAGGGTAGGTTTGTGCTATGATCGAATCCAAACATTCCGGAAGGTAAGGTGCAGTATCCTTTACCGCCATAACTATGGAGACATTAGGATCGTGTGCTTTTTGTATCATTTATCGGAAGCATTTTGGGCCCAGCTCGTTGCTTTTCCAAGGATCCGTTTGAGGGTAGAAATTTGCCCACAATGCCACATTTCATGTTTAAAGCTCCAGGTCAATGCCTCGTATTTAGTTTTTGCGATGGGATGAGTTCCCCGTGTAGGCTCCAAGGCTTTATCCAATTCTCTTTCATCAAGTTTCCTTAGCTCATTTTTAGCCACTTCATTGACAAAGTCCAACTGCTCTCTTAATTCCTCAGCGCTGGGTTTGATATCCTTATGATCGGCAGGGTCGGACCCCATTCCATATTTCGGGATGTACAATTTCAGCGGAATCACATCGGAAATTTGCTTGCTCGATCCGGTGACCACTGATACGGAGTGATACATTTGGGCAATGATCAAGTGGCCTACTTGCCAGGCAATATTGGAGTGAACTATTTCAGGAGTTTGGTACCATAGATCGTCAGGGACATCGTTAATCAATTTCTTGGTCATCAATCGAGTTTCCTGAGTTTGTTGTTCGATGAATTCTATCCTGCTCATAATCTGTAATTGCTTAGCTAACACCTACTCTTCAAATATGGCTACAACCCTGGCTGGCGCTGCGGATGCACCAACTATCTTCAATGGAAATACGGCCACCTTAAATCCCGCATAGGGCAAGGCATCCAAATTGACTAGCTGTTCCATATGACAGTATTCCTTGTTTTGGCCCACCAAATGTGCCTGCCAGAAAACATTTGGGTCTGAGTTTTGCTTAGCTTTCTTGATTTGATAAGGCAAGGGCAAATCCCAACCCCAGGAATCAATACCCATAACCTTTATACCTTTATCGATTAGCCACTCAGTGGCAGCAGCACTCATACCTGAACCTACCTTATGAAAGTCTTTAGTGCCATTAAATTTATCCCGACCGGTCCTGATCAGAACAATCATATCTGCTTTCAACGTCAGATCTTCTCTTTTTATAAAATCTTGAATATCATCAACTGTAATTGGGTCAAAATCTGCTTTGTGAGTCATGTCAATTACCAGCCCTTCACTAAAACACCACTCCAATGGGATCTGATCTGCTGTTTTAGCCGGCACCCCGTCACAAGTCGCAGAATAATGCCAGGGTGCATCAATATGAGTAGTGGAATGCACGCCCATTTTTACAATGGTATCATCAGCCCAGCCTTCGAAGTTTTTGGGAAACAGTTTGAAAGGTAAACCTAGAAGCCTGATCAGCCATTTGGCTTTCTTGTGTGGCTTATGCTTGATCTTCACTTTCATAAACCAAGGATCGTCCTTGTTGTATTGGATGGGTTTTGATAAGTCAACAATTCTCATAGCTGGTTTTATTATAGTGGAGATGGCAG
This sequence comes from Cyclobacteriaceae bacterium, assembly GCA_051011275.1. Taxonomy (GTDB): domain Bacteria; phylum Bacteroidota; class Bacteroidia; order Cytophagales; family Cyclobacteriaceae; genus JBPCUG01. The sequence goes on from JBPCUG010000591.1 coordinate 1,966, forward strand.
CATGTTTCGATATGATCTCCTTTTCGATTTTTGCATCTTTTTAAACACACTCTTCAGGCTCTCCAAGTTATGCGCAGCAGCAAAAGCATCTATGTAGGGCAAAGCCACCTGCATTCCTTTAACGGTCGGCTCGTAGTCAGGATTGCCGGCAAGCGGGTTCAACCAAATTACTCTAGATGACTTACGATGTAAAGTACGCATGCTTTTTTCCAGCACTTCCAGATCACCGGTATCCCAACCATCGCTCAGGATCAAGACCAACGTCCGTCTATCAAGGTACTGCCGATAGTTGTTTACAAACTGCTGCAAGCTGGCTCCGATCTTAGTGCCTCCAGACCAGTTGGACACTTTTTCTGAAAGGTGCTGTAAAGCAAGGTCATAATCCTGCTCCTGCATTTCTTCCGTAATACGATGAAGCGAAGTACTAAAAACAAAAGTTTCAATCCGCCGGTAAGACTGCTGAAAAGCGTAAGCAAACTGCACCAAAAACCGGCTATACAGATCCATAGACTGGCTTACATCGCAAAGCAGCACCAATTGCAATTTCGTTTGTTTAGGCTCCCTAAATGCCAAGTCCAGAATTTCCCCTCCTCTACGCATGCTGAGACGCAAAGTTCGACGTAAATCAAAAGTTGCTTGGTGCCTACTTGGGCGATAACGCCTCTGCCTTTTAGAAGCTAAGGATCGAGCCAGCTGTTGAAGGAATCGCATCATCTCTTCCAGCTCATCAGCTGTGTAGGCAGCGAAGTCTTTTTGGGTAAGAACTTCCCATCCACTGTAAGTGGCTATTTCGGTTTCTTCTGTCGAGCCCTTTCCATATAACCAGCTTTTAAGGGCTTGAAGCGAAGGTGCTTTTCTTTTGCTATTTGACTTCAGATTAGCCTGATCTTCGGCTTTGCCATCTTTAATTTTACCATCTACCGCTTTAAAGTACTGGCTCCAGTAGTCATCATATAGATCGTCGAATTTCTGTTGCTCTTTTTGGCTACGTGCCAAAACCCCCTTAAGGATCATTTGAAATGTTTCGGGATCAGTAAAGCTGATCAAGGAAAGCGCCTGAAGTACATCTGCTTCTTCTGTAGGTCCCAGAGAGAAATTGTACTCCCGCAGGTAGCGACAAAAGCTAACCACATGTGC
>JBPCUG010000592.1:0-4518 GCA_051011275.1 Cyclobacteriaceae bacterium
GTCGAATATTTAAGCAAGTCAGCCGCTTTAAGCAACGAGATTGGCGACTTTGAACAAGTGGTAAATGACCTTACTAAAGCCTTGAAATTAGACCCGGAAGACCTCTCCATATACTATAACCGCGGAATGGCCTATCTTGAAATGGGGCTATCTGAAAAGGCAAAGGAGGATCTGAAAATTGTGATCGAGAAGGACCCATATGACAGTGAAGCGCATTATCAATTAGGCCGTATCCGGGTCAAACTGGAGGATTATAGCAACGCCATAACCAATTTCACCTACGCCATAAACCTCAATGGTGAGGCGGAATATTACTTTCAGCGCGCCAATACTTTTAGCCAGCTTGGTAAGGAAACTAACGCTATCCGAGACTATAGCAGGGCCATCAGGTTAAATCCGCAAGATCCGGTCTTTTATGACAACCGAGGGATCCTTAAGCACAACCAGGGTGACCTTGTGGGAGCTTTGGCCGACTTTAACAAAGCAATTACGCTATCTCCATCCGATGCCATTTGCTACGACAACCGCGGGATGGTGAAATATGACCAACAACTATGGCAAGAGGCATTAGAAGATTTCAACAAAGCAATTTCGTTGCAATCCGAAGATGGATGGCTGCATTTGCATCGGGCCAAAGCCTACGAAAGACTGGGTCAAATGGCTTCCGCTTGTGAAGATCTTCACCAGGCTTTTTCTTTAGGCATTGATGCTGCAGAGGAATTACTTGACACTTGGTGCAATTGATATTCGGTGTGGCTATTATTTATTATATTGGCGCGAAATTAGTCTAGTAAATTATGGCTTACAATTTATTGAAAGGAAAGAGAGGAATTATCTTCGGTGCCCTAGATGAGAATTCTATCGCTTGGAAAGTTGCCCTTAAGGCGCATGAAGAAGGCGCGCAGTTTACCTTGACCAACGCTCCTATAGCCCTTCGCATGGGGGCCATCAATCAGCTGGCCGAGAGCTGCAACTCCACCGTGATTCCCGCTGATGCAACTTCCATGGAAGATCTGGAAGCACTATTCCAGCAATCCATGGATGTTTTAGGTGGACCACTTGACTTCGTCCTGCACTCCATAGGAATGAGTCCAAATGTAAGGAAGAAAAAACCTTACCACGATCTTAATTATGATTGGTTTCTCAAGACGTTGGATATTTCTGCTCTAAGTTTCCACAAGGTGATGCATACTGCGGAGAAATTGGATGCTATGAATGAGTGGGGCTCTATTGTAGCGCTCACCTATATTGCAGCACAACGTACCTTTCCCGATTATTCAGACATGGCCCAAGCGAAAGCTGTTTTGGAATCTATAGCCAGAAGTTACGGGTATCGGTTTGCCAAATTAAAAAATGTAAGAGTCAATACCATCTCGCAATCCCCTACACCTACTACTGCCGGAACTGGGGTGAGCGGCTTCGATGTGTTTATTGATTATGCCAATAAGATGTCACCGCTGGGTAACGCTACGGCCGAAGATTGTGCCAACTACGTGATCATGATGTTCTCCGAGCTGAGCCGCATGGTCACCATGCAAAACCTGATGCATGACGGAGGCTTTTCCTCTTCAGGAATTACCGATGACCTGGTTGCGCAGTTGACCAAGGAATAGATCCGGAATGCTTAGCTTTCCCAATGCCAAAATAAATCTAGGCCTTCATATCACAGCAAAACGGCCTGATGGCTTTCACGATCTTGAAACCTGTCTGTATCCAGTCGGCTGGTGTGATATTCTTGAGGTGATCCAGGGGAAAGAGGTTGATTTTACTTATTCTGGCCTTCCTATTGAAGGGGATCCTAAAGATAACCTTTGCTTCAAAGCCTATGAATTACTGCAATCAGATTGTGATCTCCCTCCAATTCAATTGCAATTGCATAAAGGCATTCCACTAGGAGCTGGCTTAGGCGGTGGATCCGCAGATGCGGCTTCTACTTTGTTGACACTTAACAAAAAGTTCAGCCTAAACCTTGATCACGTAGTACTTAAGAAATACGCAGCGCAATTAGGCAGTGATTGCCCTTTTTTTATAGATAATACACCCTCTTTTGCTACTGGAAAGGGTGACACCCTGGAGCCTGCTAACGTTGACTTAACTGGTAATCACGTAGTAATAGTAAACCCTGGTTTGCATATTAGTACTGCCCAAGCTTATAGCAATGTGACTCCAAGAAAACCCTCGGCGTCTTTAAGAGAGATCTTGGATCGACCCCTTGGCAGTTGGAAAGAGACCCTGGTCAATGACTTTGAAGAAAACATCTTCAGAGACTATCCTGAAATCAAGCAAATTAAAAAGCAGCTTTATGATCAGGGAGCTTTTTACAGCAGCATGAGCGGCTCTGGAGCTTCAGTTTACGGACTTTTTGATGAAGAAATAAACTTGGATCAGCCCTTTCCCCCACATTATAAGTGCTTTCAAACAGCTCTTTGACTATCGTAAATTATCCAAACCCACGGTCTCCCGGCTGAAATGTTTGTTCAGTACCGGATGGATCAGTATGGAGATTACAATGATGCTTGCTCCTAAGTAAAAGCCTGGAGTCATTTGCTCCTGATCGCCAAAAATGATCATGGCTAAAATAATGCCATAGACTGGCTCCAAGTTAATGGTGAGATTCACGGCAAAAGCAGAAATGCGTTTCATTAGCTCAACTGACATGGAATAGGCATAAACAGTGCAAACTAGAGCAAGAATTAGCAGGTAGACCCAATCAATGGCCAATGGCATCATTTGCAATGTATCTGCGCCCGATAGATATGTTAGATAAACTGGAAAAAACAAAGCTGTACCTAGACAAGCCCCTACCATTTCATAGAATGTGATCATATAAGGATTATGCTTGCGGGTAAAACCGGCGTTTAGAATAGTGAATACAGCGGCCAATAATGCAGACAACACAGCCAAAAGCAAACCTAAGGCATGATCAAACTCAAAATGAAAAATAATGTACAACCCTGATATTACAATCAAACCCAATACGACCTCATACCACCTAATTGATTTACCTGTTATGATCGGTTCAAGTAGGCTGGTCCATAATGTGATGGTCGACATGCCTGCTAAGCAAATTGAAATCGTAGCGATTCTGGCGGAAACAAAAAACAAGATCCAATGAGCCGCTATCAACAATCCGGTAGCGCCGGTCTTTATCATATCTTGCTTACCTATATCAAACTTTCTTTTTCGCCAAAACAGCAGCAGCCACAAAAGAAGTGCGGCTAGTAACGTCCGATAAAAGACCAACTCAACCGAGGGAATAGTGATCAGCTTTCCCAGAATAGCAGTGAAGCCCCAGAGTAAAACAATAAAATGAAGTTGCAGATAATCCTTGATCCGCGGCATTAACGGGGTACGGTTTTATACATCACCAAACCTACTATAGTAAAGATAATATTTGGCATCCAGACAGCCAGCAGCGGATTCATGGTTCCTTTCAAAGCAAACTCCCGACTCATCATAAAGGCTATAATGTAAATAAAGGCGATCAAAAAACCCAGAGCTATCTGAAAGCCGGTCCCTCCGCGACTCTTCCGAGCAGAAACAATCAATCCAATAAACGTGAGGATGATCACGGCAAATGGTGTCATGAAACGAATGTACTTTTCTACCACATAGGTTTGCACATTATCCGCACCTCGATTACGCAGATCAGCAATGGTTTCGTTTAGCTCGTCAATAGTGAGGGCCTGCTCTAGAAATCTATTGCTTTCGAAATACTTTGGCGTGAGGTTAAGGACTGTATCCAACTCATTTCCTTGTTCGATTGTCTCGTTAAGGCCGTCGAAGGTGCGCAAATTCCAACTGTACAATTTCCACCGTGAGCTGTCTTCCTGCCATGAGATACGACGGGCGCTCAACTTTTCTCTCACATCATTACCTTGCACTGTTTCTAAAGTAAACTGATAGCCTGTTTTACTATTGTTATTGTAGTTGCGCATATAAAGGTAAGACTCCGGTGCTACTTTTATATGCACGTCCCGTGCGGTATAACTAAATGGTTGTTTCGTATAAGCAACCAAAAATGCCACTCGGTCTTTATCAGATTCAGGGATAAGCCATCCGGATAGATAAAAGCTTACACCGGCCACTAGAACAGAACCAATCAGATACGGTATCATCATTCGTCTGAAACTAACCCCACTGCTAAGGATGGCTATCAACTCGGTGTGACCAGCCATCTTAGAGGTCACAAACACCGTAGCAATAAAGATCATGATCGGAGTAATCAGATTGGCTATCCAAGGGAAAAAATCAATATAATAGGCAGCGATTTGTTGAAAACTGAGATTGTGTTCAATAAACTCATCATTCTTTTCAGTGAAATCAATAATAATAATCACCGCAACGAAGATCAGGATCGTAAATATGAAAGTGCTGAGCAGCTTCTTTAGGATATACCAATCAATTATCTTCATTCTATAGTCTATGCATCAATTGTGCCACCATGGTGTTTTTCCAGGAATTAAATTCACCTTCCTCTATCTTTTTTCTGGCTTCTGAAACCAGCCATAGGTAAAA
>JBPCUG010000593.1:0-3345 GCA_051011275.1 Cyclobacteriaceae bacterium
CGCAAAACGTGACAGGTGTTTTGGCATAGATAGCACTCGATGCATTTTCTAAACTCCTGAACGCGATCAACATCTTTTTGCATCATTCGATGGTTTCCGTCAGCATCTTTTGCTTTTAGTTTTAAAGGCTTGATTTTTTTGTTTTGTTCATAATTCCAGGAGACATCTGTTACCAGGTCTTTTACTACAGGAAATGATTTCATTGGTTGAAGCTGAATCGTCTGATCAGCTTCGTAGTCATTCATCCTGGTCATACAGGCCAGTTTAGGTATGCCATTTATCTCCATGCTACAAGACCCGCATTTACCGGCTTTGCAATTCCATCTCACCGCCAGGTCTCCTGCGCTCTCCGCCTGGATCTTGTGAATGGCATCCAGCACAACCATGCCTTCATCAATTTCGGTTTGGTAGTCAACAAAGGTGCCTTTATTGCTATCCTCTCTCCAAATTTTGAATTTCCTTTTGTCTGGCATTGGATTTGGTTTCTTAGTTCCCGGTCCTTAGTTTCCTAGTTTTTATCGTTTTTGTCAATTGCAAACTGACAACTGCAACTTTTATTCTTGCTCACTAAACACCCACCTTTCCAGACTCAAGTTCCTCTAGACTAGCAGTCGCTACAGCTTTGAGTTCCTCAGGTGGTGCCTTTCTTTCTACGTTGTTTACCTGCATTTCACCATCATTGCCTTTTTTAATTACCACATTTACTTGCAACCATTCATCACGTTCTCCTTCACAATCAAGCCTAGTGTGGGCACCTCTACTTTCCTTTCGAAGGTGGGCAGCTTTGGCCACTGCCTCAGAAGTGATCAAAAGATTGCGCATACTAATGGCCTGATGCCAACCCGGATTATATTGACTGGAGCCGTCGGCTTTTACCTCTTTATAGTCAGTCTTTAGCTGCTCCAATCGAGCGATGCCTTTATTCAAATCCTCTTCAGTGCGAACGATGCCAACATATTCTTGCATGCATAACTTTAACTCTTCATGCATAAGATAAGGGTTGTTACCGCTTTCCCGGTTTAAAATATCCGTAGCATTACGAATGATTTGTTTGACCTGATCGGCATCGACTGTGGGACCACTGGCTAGTGCGCCACAATAATCGCTGGCCCCTTGCCCGGCCAAATGGCCAAATACCAACAGATCGGAAAGCGAATTTCCACCTAGTCGATTGGCACCATGCATGCCAGCTGAGCATTCACCGCAAGCAAATAATCCAGGCACATTGGTCATCTGGCTATCTGCATCTACTTTTATACCACCCATAAAGTAGTGGAGCGTAGGGCCCACTTCCATTGGTTGTTGTGTGATGTCCAATTCAGCCAATACTTTGAATTGGTGGTACATTGAAGGCAGCTTTTTCTTTATATCCTCGGCTGAGCGGCGAGAGGCAATATCTAAAAAAGCACCTCCGTGGGGTGAACCCCTACCTTCTTTTACTTCTTTTAGTATAGCTCTGGCTACTACGTCCCTGGTTAAGAGTTCTGCCGGTCTGCGGGCCTCTTTGTCTCCAGCCAGCCACCGATTTGCTTCTTCTTCTGTATCCGCGGTTTCGGAGGCAAACCGATCCGGAATATTGTCAAACATGAATCGTTTTCCCTTGCTATTTACCAATATCCCCCCTTCCCCTCGTACACCTTCAGTTACCAGGATGCCGGCCACTGATGGCGGCCACACCATACCGGTTGGATGAAACTGGGTAAATTCCAGATCCATCAGTTCTGCGCCAGCTTCATAGGCCATAGCATAACCGTCACCGGTATATTCCCAAGAGTTAGAAGTGATCTTCCAGGCCTTACCGGCTCCTCCGGTGGCAAAGATCACTGCCTTAGCTTTAAAAACCACAAACTCTCCGGTATCTCGTAGCATAGCTACAAGTCCCGCTATTTTGTCCCCATCTTTCAACAGATCCAAAACACTATATTCCATAAATACCTCAAACCCCTGATGTATTCCATGATCTTGTAAGGTCCTGATCATTTCTAATCCTGTTCGGTCTCCCACATGGGCCAATCGAGGATATCGGTGACCACCAAAATTCCTTTGCGCGATCAACCCATGCTTAGTACGATCAAATACCGCTCCCCATTCTTCTAGTTCTTTCACTCTGTCGGGGGCTTGTTTGGCATGCAGTTCCGCCATGCGCCAGACATTCAGGAACTTGCCACCACGCATGGTATCTCTAAAATGAACTTTCCAATTGTCCCTTTTATCAACATTCCCCAATGATGCGGCCATCCCACCTTCAGCCATTACGGTATGAGCCTTTCCCAGCAGAGACTTGCAGATTAAAGCAGTTCTATGTCCTCTAGCTGAACAAGAAATAGCGGCTCTTAAGCCAGCACCACCTGCACCCACTATCAGTACATCATGCTCATAAGTCTTTAACTCGGAAATATTCATCGACAGATTTTCACGTTTTCAGTTGGTCTTTGATTTAAGGTTAATTGCTAATTGAATGCTAAATTCCCCAAGTATTCCAGTCGGTGATAATTCCCATGGATACGAACCGCACATATACATCGGTAAATCCCACCCAGAACAAACTCAGCCAGGCGAAGAGCTTATGGTTACGATTCATCCAAGAGACTTTTTGGTAGACGCCGTTTATTTTTCCAGCTCCGGCACAGGAAAAGCAATCTTTGCGACCTCCTACCAAATGGCGAAATGAATGACAGCCTAGTGTGTAAAGTCCTAGTAAAATTGGATTTATAATTAAGACAATGGTCCCAACGCCAAAACCAAAACTGCCTTCATGTACAAATGCCGCCACCGCATCAGCGCCTAGTATTAATAAATATAAAATCGCTACATAAAGAGCGTAACGATGTAGATTTTGAAAGATCAACAGGAAAGTTTCACCTCGATAACTCTTTTGAGGGGCTGCTCCCACAGCACAAGCCGGCGGAGATCCTGCAAACGCCTTGTAGTAAGCGCCCCGATAGTAGTAACAGGTAAATCTGAACAACCCTGGGAAGATCAAAATCAGCAAAGCCGGTGAAGCCGGTAGAAAGCTTGGCCACCAAGATGGCCACTCCCCGAGCAGCGAATGCCAAAGTGGAGCGCCACCGGCAACTCCCGATTTGACAAATACCAAGGGAGAGTAAAACGGAGATAGGTAAGAGATGGTATAATAATGACTAGCTTGAAATGCTGCCCATGTGGCGTAAACAATGAAAGCTGATAAACCAAGAAAGACAAGAAGCGGTTCTACCCACCAACGATCAACTCGCTGATGGGCCAAAAAAGAAGGCTTTTCCAGCCTTATTGTATCTTCCATTGTTTGCTCATCTGATTTTGATAAAAATATGCATTTATGTTTAAAGAACAAAAAGGGGGTGAACC
>JBPCUG010000594.1:0-2984 GCA_051011275.1 Cyclobacteriaceae bacterium
CTAATTGTTTTAAACAAAGTTGGAAATGAATGGAAAATAGTGGCTTTGCAAAACACTCCCTTTGCTGTTGATGAATTCCGAACGAATGGCGATTTAAAAAGGATGAAAAGAATTGCAAAAGAGAATATGGACAAATAATCGGTAGTACCTTAAGGCTACGTCGCTGTAAAAGCATCATCTCCTAACAGGGCAAATATCCAATCTTGGCCCTCTATTTTACTGTGCTTCTATCCATCCAAGTCACATGGAATTAAACTAGCTAAAACCTCCTCAGAGCCTTGTAAAGCTCGGTTTCATCACATGTTACAGTTCTTATAATCATTGGTACAATAGTAGTAAGCATTCTCTTCCTTCATAGCTAGTTTTGAATCATCGGCAAGAAGTACTTGCCAAATTTTCATTTAAAACTATCAGCTATGAAATCATTAGAAGAACTCTCAATAAACGGAGACGGCAAAAGGGAAATAACAGTATTCAAATTGGCTACTCTGAAAAAGGTACTAGTCGTATCACGGTGCTCTGTTTGAATAATATCCAGGCCCAAAATTTAGACCTTGAAACTTTTGGGGTAAAGGGCGGTATTAATACTTTTAATATATCCGGATCTAATGCCGGAATACTGGAGCTTTGGTTGGCTTTCATCTTGGGGCATTTGCAGCAGTAAAGTTACGCCCTAATATACTCCGGCTTTGGTTAGACAACCTTAAAACAAATGCCGTTGATTTAATAATACAATGGGGGATGTGAGGTGGGTTTAAATTTCTTTAGAAAACATTTCTTTAGGAGGTCTTTAGCGCTTGATATGCACCGCTATGTCGTCCACAAATTGTGTCGTACGAAATTTCGTGACACCCTCCTTGATCTCAATCCTTTTAGATCCACAGGGACCGGATTTGGGATCAAAAAATGCTGCAGTGTATTCTCCATCAGGAAAGGGAAGATCGTACAAAAAAACATGTGCACCTCGCTCACCAAAATCCATGTTTTCGAGACCGGTGGGCGAAGAAATATAAGCGACAATCTCGGTGGAAGAAGATAATACCAAATTATGACCAACCGTTGATATCCAAAAATAGCCCACGTGATCTAAATTGCTATAGTCGTCAAGACCATCAAAAAATTGTCTAATCAATAACGCATCCTGTTCAAACCCATTCCATCCATTCGGATCATAATTGTTTGACGGGCCATGCCTTTTTTCAAAGGGCAAAAAATAAGGTTGTGGTTTGGTGTATATATCAATCTGTTGACATTTTGCCATCATCATTTTCCACACATACTTTCGTAGATGTGTCCTGGATTCCGGTATTCGGTAGGACCAGGTCTGACCACTATCGTCTCTTGATTCCTGGGCTACGTATGGCCTCTTATATTTGCGCACCCACTCCCTTATATTGCCAGTATGATGGTGATTGCCATCTACAATAACGTCAAAATAAGGACGACTGAACACCCAGTCCATCTCGGATCCGGCTTGCGGATATCCACCTCCCTGATTAAACGGGTAGCCCGCCAGGTGACCACCATCTATAGCAAGGATGATCGGTCGATCGGGATTGTACTCTTGCCATTTGTTTCGGACGGTTTCGGCCATTTCTTTTATCCAATTTGACGTCTTAGGCCAATCGGAATAATTAATGGCGATTTCATGAACCAGTTCATAGTAGATATTGTCAAGATCATGGGTCACTTCGATGATCTTTTCGTAGTAAGCTTTTTGGATATTAAGTAGTGCCGTGTTGCCGTCGTCAACGGTGTGGTAGATCTTTAGCCTCGCTTCTTTGTCTTTGGCGGTCTCCAGTAGATCAGTGCAGGGATTAATGTTATTTACAGGATTAAGAAAATGTCCATTCCAATCTTGCCGCGCCACTTCCTCATTGTAATTAGACAATTGCCAACCATTCCACATCAGTAGATCAAGGATGATACCTTGAGACTCCAAATATTCACATTGTTCCCTAAAACGCTGCCAGTACCGCTCATCAAATTTGGTGAGATCAAATTGTCGGCTTCCCGGTTCCGTTTCTTGAAATGGGAAAAGCACATTTTCTAAACTTCCCCCATTTTCTTTGGTAAACTTCTCCACATATGTCCAACTGCCAGGTAAGTAAGCCCTGCAGTGATTCATGCCATGCTCCTTCTGCCAGTCGGCCCATTTTTTATAATCAAAAGCATCTTCCGCGGCATAAAAAATAAAATCTGACATGCCACCAAAAGACAAGAGAGGCTTACCTTGATAAGTGAAATATACTTGATCCGTGCCTACCTTTTCTAGTTGCAAAGGCTGACCGAAGGAAAAGTAAAGACTTGCATTTAGTATTATGAGTTGAAGAAGGATTCCTTTGTTCATATAGTAATTATTGAAATAATTTAATTACCGCTACATATGTCATATCATGCTTATTTTATATTTAATTAAAAAAGGTTTACAGATACCTTTGGTTATCGGCTTTCAATATTCACTGATGCTATTACTGGCAATCTAATTTGTGAGGGATATTCTTTACTGTGATGGATGCTGTTATGTGCCGTAACTCCTTCGGATTCGTCGTAGTTGTTACCGCCAGTATTAAGGTTTCTTGCAAAGCGGGGAAAATTGCTGCTGGACACCTCAATTCTGATCCTGTGACCTTTCTCGAAATAGTTGCTGGTAGACATAGGTGTCATTTCTACCTTATAAACCTGACCGTCTTCCATAAATACTTCCTTATCATACCCTTCGCGGTATCGCGCCCTTTGGATCGTCTCATCCAGGTTGTAGGCCTTGCCGTCTGGATACACATCCAGGATCTTGATGGTGAAATCAGTATCTTTTACATCTGAAGAAACAAACAGTGTAGTCTCAATAAAACCGCTGATTTCAATACCTTCATTCAAGGGATCGGAAGTATACACTAAAATGTCATTTCTTGTCTCCATCTGTTGTTGATCAAAAGAGCCGCCTTCAAGGGCACCACCCATGCAGCAGACACCACCACCATAGG
>JBPCUG010000595.1:0-10842 GCA_051011275.1 Cyclobacteriaceae bacterium
GAATTGATACGGGGGTTTTTGCTGAAAGCAAAATGGGCCCGGTAGATCAGGGCCATTGCGTCTAATAAAAAGAGTTTTTTCTCCGGTTTGCTCATGGGATTTTAAAGGTATGAAAATGGCTGTGAAATTTAAATAAAGATTGGAGAATCTGCTTCCAGATTGGTGTCATCGCAATAGTCACTAAACGATCTTCGGGGATTTCATGAAATCCCTTTTTCCAGGGATGTAACCAGATAAAATAGCGGCTAGATTTGAGTTACCATTATCTGTGACTTATGGGAATTATTCGGATTATAAATAAAAATCCTTTGCCGACTTATGGAATCGAAAGCATTTTGCATCCTAAAGTCGAAACATTTAAAATTTCGATCCTATGAAAACGAATTTAGTATTTTTTGTTGCCTTTGTATTCGCTGCTTGTAGTGGTAGCAACGAAAATGTCTCAAGCATTGAACCATACCTGGATAGCAGCAACGAAATGTATAGTGATATATCACCTGGCGACCTCAGTCCTGAAATGGAAGAATTAGGCATAGTTGAAAATGCGGACTTCCGCCGAGATCAATCTAACCATCAATCGCCTCAGCCTCAGAAAATCGACCGTAAGATCATACGAAATGCCTCCATCTATTTTCAGGTCTCAAATTTTGATTCCAGCACTTTGGCTATGGAGGCGGCAATTAAAAAGTATGATGCTTATTTGACTAATTCGCAGCGTACCGGCGGTGATCATCGCAAGGAAGGTAATATGGCGATTCGCGTTCGGAGTGATCAACTCAACGCTTTAATAAATGATTTGGTCGATCAGTCCATTTTTCTGCATCGGCAGGATATTTCTTCTAATGATGTAACAGAGGAATTTATCGACCTTGAAATACGATTGCGCAATAAGAAAGAAGTAGAGAAAAAATACCTGGAGATCCTGGACAAAGCCAAAACCATTAAAGAGATATTAAGTGTGGAAGAACAGGTAAGAGTGATCAGGGAAGAAATTGAGGCGAAAGAAGGAAGGTTGCGTTTTTTACAAAGTCAAGTGGCATATAGCACTATCAATTTAGATTATTATCAAGAGGAATGGCTTACAGCGGAAGCGCCGGGTATTTCTTTTCTCCAACGCATGGCCGACGGATTTTCTAGTGGTTGGGATCTGCTGTTAGGTTTTGTGGTTGGATTGAGTTATGCCTGGCCATTTCTTTTGATCCTGACTGGGATCTTCTTCTGGGTGCGATGGTATTTAAAGAAAAGGAGAGTAGCTTAGTAAAACAGTAGTGCCACCACTCGAAGCGGTGGCACTACTGATCTGGTTTTTAAGTAGCAACCTTGGTTTTATTTTTTAGATGTTTGTCAAAGAAGCGCTCCATTGCCTCATAAAACTCAAAGCGGTTCTCTTCGTTGGCAAAGCCGTGGCCTTCATTGTCTTTCACAATATACTCCACTTCTATGCCGCGCTCTTTCAATGCAGCTACCATTTGGTCCGATTCGTCTTTGTTGACACGTGGGTCATTTGCTCCCTGAGCGATCAGCAAAGGTACCCTGATGCTATCCACATGAAATACTGGAGAGGCTTTGGCTAGCATAAGGCTATCTTCCGGGTTGCCAGGATTGCCGACCATCTCATAAAACATATCTCTAAAAGGTTCCCAGTAAGGTGGAATAGTATTCATGAAAGTAAACATATTTGAAACTCCTACATAGTCAACCGCGCAAGCATACAGACCGGGCGTGAGAGTGATACCGGCTAAAGTAGCATAACCACCATAACTTCCACCATAGATCCCCACGCGCTCGGGATCGGCAATACCTTCTTCGACCAGCCACTTTACTCCATCAGTAATGTCATTCTGCATGGTTTGTCCCCACTGCTTAAAGGATGCTTCCCAAAATGCGCGGCCATAGCCAGTCGAACCTCTGAAATTCATTTGCAAAACGGCATAACCTCTATTAGCCAGAAACTGAACCTCAGAATTATAACCCCAAACATCACGGGCCCAAGGTCCGCCATGTGGATTGACTACTACCGGTAAGTTTGTTGCCTCCATTCCTACAGGCAAGGTCAGATAACCGTTGATAATGAGGCCATCTCTTGCCGTATACTGAATAGGTTTCATTTCAGCCATCTCCTCCTCCTTGATCCAGGGATAGGTATCGGCAATCTTTTCCAATTTGTTATTGGGTTGATCATAGACATAGTATTTAGTACGGGCGCGATCACTGCCTGTGACCAATACAAACTTATCTTCCTCCTTAGTGCTGGCTAGTACATCAATTTCATAATCCCCTAATTGTTCTTCCAACTGCTGATACATTTCCTGGGTTTGCTGATCAAAGAAATGTTTCTCGCCTTTCCAACTGACATAATTGGCTTGAGTGATCACTTTTCTTTTGTTGGAATAGCTGAGGTTATCTATGTCGTTTTCGTCATTGGCATAAACTTCCTTGAGTTCTTTTCCATTGGCAATATCATACTCCACAATAGCAATTTTATCTCTCCCTAAATTGGACAAAGCGTATACGTTTTTATTGTCAAAAGTAAAAAACAAAGGCTGCAGGGTCTCTTTGTAATTGGTGGTAACCACTTCCTGGAAGTTTCCGTTTTCATCGTCGCGATATAAAATGGTATTGTTAACACCGTCGGTTACGTTCGCCAGACGGAGTTTGCCTTCGTGATCAGTTCCCCAATCAGTGATGTTCCCTGGATTTTCATATAATAACTCCATTTTACCGGTGCTGAGGGTTAGGCGATAGGGATCAAATACTTGTGGATTTCGCCGGTTTAAACCAATGATGACCTCATCTTCAATGTTTTCCAAGTCATCAATAATCTCAGTTCTTACTCCTTCAAAAGGGGTCAGAGATTTTACGTTTTCTCCTGACCTATCAGCAACAAAGAGCTGAAAATTCTCATCTCCGCCTGTATCCTGGATATAAAGTAATTGATTGTTGTTGGCCCAAAAATATAATCCAATATCACGCGCAGTGTCTGCAGTGATTCGAGTAGCAGTCTCTTCACCAACCTGCTTGATATGTATGTTTAATCGATCCTTGTACGGTGCGAGGTAGGAGATAAAATTTCCGTCCGGTGATAAGCGATACCGAAAAGTTTCTGGGTTTTTGAAGAAATCTCGCAAGGGTACTTCCGGGGCCGGCGTCTCTACTAATGTCTCTGCCTGCTCCTCTAATTGTTGATTGCAAGAAAATAGCAGCAATGGCAGCAACGCAAAAAGTTGCATAGTTTGAATTAATTTGCTCATAGTGAATAGTTTAGGTTAGTGGTTTGGTTTTAGTCGAGCCAAAAGGGGTCGAAGCTCGGTTGATCAAAAATATATAATTTACAACGAAAAAGATCGTAAAAGGATTTGATTTGGAATAGCCTACATCCAATACCTGTTGGTAAGGTTGGCAGTTATCGGTTAATAGATCCATGCTTCCTTACCTCTGCACCTATGCAGGCAAAAGGGACCGTGATAGAGCCGGCTTTGAGCAGCACGCGATTAGCTATGGCTTGACGACGCCGGCTATGGATAGGGCAAACAAACATGAGTAAAAATTTTTAAGTTACCTACAGGGCTTAAATTTTGGAACGAGAATAAAAAATAAAATCAGTAGGCGGGGGTACTTGCCCCGATTGACGCAACCAGCTAGAGATCTGCGCCCGGTGGTGTGTACCATGGTTGACCACATGCACTAAGATATCGACTAATTTGGTTTCATAGGGATTTCCTTTCGTATCCTGATAGCGGATCACTTCCTCGAAAGTTTCCCTGGGGTAGTCTTGTACGAATCGCAGCCAGTTATCATCACTTTCGTCACACTTGGAGGCTAAGGTTTCCAGATCTTCATTAGGCCAGACCGGTTGCTGGAAAGTTGTTCCTTGAATGCGGTTGAGCCAAATCACCTGGGCGGCCAGAATATGAGCAAACCACTGCCGGGGTTTAGCATCCCCTGGTAACTGATCTAGAATCAGTTGATTGGCCCAATGATTGTACCGATAAAGGTCAACGAAATGTGATTTCATAGCGACTAAAAGTACATTCAATTTAGCAAGTAATGGCCTATCGATAAAATGAATTTCAAAATATTAGGACTAAATTGTGGATCAAAACGAATCTGTGGTGACAGAAAATTTAACCGTATACGTGCATAAAATTGACTGGCGCAAGAGACTTGTATTGTTTTGGTTGGCCCTCGCCCTGCTTTCCTGTGGAGGGTCCGATGATCCTGATCCAGCAGTTGATAACGGTCCTGCTTTTTCCGATCGCATTTCTAAAGGAGCTATCCAAAATGATTTTCTGGTAGAGGCGTCAGGTTTGGCAGTAAGCCGAAATGACAATAGCCATCTATGGAGCCATAATGATAAAGATGATCAGCCCTTTCTTTTTCTCCTCAATAACGACGGGTCTGATATAGGTCGGTTTTACCTGAAAGGAGCGGTAAATCGAGATTGGGAGGACCTGGCTATCGGCCCTGGCCCAGACGCAAATGAAACTTACCTTTACATTGGTGATATTGGGAACAACGATTTAGTCTATGATTTTATTCGCATCTATCGTTTAGTCGAACCTGACATTTTAGAGGACACATTAAAAAACATCGAGACCATCAGGCTCAACTATCCCGATGGCATAAGAGATGCGGAAACTTTACTTTTAGATCCGCTGACCAAAGACATTTATGTGATCACCAAGAGGGATACGAATTCCCGCATTTACCGGGCTGCTTATCCCCAAACTGATGAGCAAGTCATGACCTTCGAAGGTGCATTGCCCTACAACACTATTGTATCTGGTGATATATCTATAGATGGTTTAGAGGTGTTACTGAAAAGTTACTTTCGAGTATTTTACTGGCGTCGGGATATAGGAACTTCTTTGGTTGACCTATTCCAACAGCCGGCTGATACGCTCCCTTATTCTTTGGAGCCGCAGGGAGAAGCGATGGCCTGGCACCCTGATGGGTCAGGCTATTATACATTAAGCGAGGAAAAAGAGACCGGAGTAGAAGCGGTTCTGTATTTTTACGAGCGCAATGATCCTTAAGATTTATCTATATGAATTATAATCCCGAACAAATCAATCACCTGATTCAAAACCGCCGTTCCATTTTCCCCAACATGTACAATGGGGAGTCAGTGGACGATGAAGTGATTAAGCAAATGCTGGAAAATGCCAATTGGGCGCCTACACATCGGTTAACTGAACCCTGGCGTTTTGTAGTCTTTTCTGGAGAGGGATTGGAAAAGCTAGCTGATTTTCAGTCTGCGTTGTATAAGCAAATCGCCTTGAACGAGGACAACTTCAAAGAGGATAAATATGAAAAGTTGAAAACGAAGCCTTTACTAGCCTCCCATATAATCGCTATTGGAATGCACCGGGATGAAAATGAGCGAGTGCCGGAATGGGAAGAGCTGGCTTCAGTGGCCAGCGCTGTACAAAATATGTATTTGACCGCCAGTGCTTATGAAGTCGGTTGTTACTGGACTTCTGGCGGCATAACCGGGATGAAAGAGGCCAATGATTTTTTTGGACTTGGACCTAAGGATACTTTGTTGGGTTTTCTTTTTGTAGGTATTCCCAAGGGAGAATGGCCAAGGGGGAGAAGAGGGGATTGGGAGGACAAGGTAAAGTGGGTTGGGTAGAGAGACCCATCGCAAAGTTAACGGAGAAAATTGCCAGCAATAAGGTCATTGGGAGTTCAGTAGGAACAGCATTCAATAATAAGGAGACAATTTCAAACCTGTATCTAGCTCGGTCAGATTTTAATCTTCCTCCCATACTATGGTGTAGGGAATGATCTTACTCAATACCAACAGATGAAATAGTATACTTAGAGTAAAAATAATTATTGCACCATGATGGGCTAGATTGTTTAGCATAACCTGGATGTCAAACTGTGCCCGTATCTTGGTGATAGAGAAATCATTTTAACTGAAACTTCATTTTTTCAATGAACTGTATAGCCTCCTTGGTGGATTCAATGTTTTCATTTTCCGGCTTGATCAATGACAAAATCTTCAAACTCTCATTTCTATCAAAGGTCTCCAAGCCATTACTTTTTAGGTATTCGGATAGCTCGAACAGACTTTTCATTAAAACCTCTTTTGTCACCGTATCATTTTTCATTAAGTAATAATTCGAGACCAGGTTTTCGACCAGCAGTTGATCCTTTTTCTTAGTAGAGTTAATTCTGTTTTGAACTTCTATGGCCAGTGTACTCTTCGACTTGGCTGTTTCATATAGCTGAGCTTTCTTTTCCCGGTCTTCTTCAATCTGGGCCAACCTAATCAAGGTTTCGCAATAGTTATGAATAGCAATTGGCAATTGATCATCATTGCCAATCTTTTGCTTTACTTCTACTCCCATTTCGCCATGCTTTAAACTAAGTCTGAACATTTCCCGCTGTTTTTTCCTGTCTTTTTCAGTTTCTGCTTTCTTCCGGTGAGCAATGCCGTGGTTTACCAGAATACTGCTGTATTTCCTAGTTCCTATACCGGGAATGGACAAAGCTGAGTCGTAGTGGGTTATAGCTGAATCCAGGTCATTGTCCCATTCGGCATAGTTTGCCTGGTAATTTTTGAGATCACATAGGATCTTAGTGTCTATTTCATCAGTGATCATCTCATCTATTGCCTGCTCCATCTCTGCCAGCATGGCCTTTCCTTTTTCTCTCAAACCATCCTCCGAAATTCTTCCGCTGACCACCGTCCATGAGAACCCCATCTTTATTTTTAACTCTAAGATCTCTTTGACCTTGAAGGTTTTCATTTTGTCAAACAAATGAATGTAATCTAAAGCGGCTTCATGGTATTTACCCCTTGATTCTTCTATTCTTATTCTCATGTAATCAGCATAGACAGAATTTATGGGCTCAAGAAATTTTAGGGCTGTATTCACTTCATCGTACATCCCGGCATAAAAAAAATTGTCAACTAATTGCCATAAGATTTTAACATCTATCAACCGAAGAATGTCCTCATTTGACGTTGCCGGCGACGCGCTATTTTGTGCCGTGGCTAAAGGCCAGTAATATCTTAGGGTACTAAAAAGCTCATCCCTAGCTGACAAGGAAATGAATTTCTCGATGGCCTTGATGCGATTGATTGAATATATGCTGTTGTTCTTATTTGCATTCAAAATTAAAATAGAAGAAATTGGATCGTTTAAAATTCGTACCAGATTTACAGTATCACTCTGTATATAGGCGTAGATAAAACTTAAGTCTGATTCGATATGATTTTTTAACTCTTTGAAAATTACCGGATCTTTTAACCTCCAATTGTCTATGTTGGCTTCAAAAGCCTGTTCAAAATAATTGTAATCGTTTATGAACCGACTAACAAGTGAGTCAATAGTAATATTGCTCGACTCTCCAAGTGTGGAATGTAGTTTGCTTTTGAATTTATCATAAATTATTTCCGCCAAGGGCGCGCTTATAGTAAAAGGTATAGCGTGAGGATCTTGAATAATCTCTGGACTAAAGCTGGGTAAGTTTAGCGTTGAGCAAAACAGGAGAAGAGATAAGACATCCTTTTCCCATTCGTCCATGTATTTTAATGGGAAATAATCTTTAGGATCGCCTTCTAAATTTTCGGTTATGTGTTCTTCCCATTGAAGCTGGCTCCCGAATAAACTTGAAATATAATTTTTCGTTCTAGCCTTCTCATCTACCCTAATATACAGTACAATATCGAATTTTGATCTTACTGCTTTTCTAATTAGAGAATCAACAATGAATAACCTCTTGTTATTGAATAGATTTGGATTCCAAACATTCAGGCTGCGAATATTTTTGTTGATGGAGCTAATTCTTTTTAAGGTTCTTAATATTCTGCGCTGCATGAGCCCATCGCTGGTAGTTTTCTCTTTCAGCCACTTACGGCCTGCAGATACATCACCTTGAAACAACGCAGGTACCAGAATAATCGCAATAGCTAGAAGTACGCCGGAACCAACGAGGATGAAAAGCTTCACACCCCCGGTAAATTCAAATGCATTCCCCACTATATCATACAGTGCATTCCCATAGATCTCCACCAACCCTAGCAGCACGACAAATACCAAAGCAAATATTAAAACACCCACCAGGTGATAGGCTCTTGTGATATACTTTGTAAAGTAATAGCCAAACCCTGATTTTTCTTTGTACTCCAGCATCAAGGCGTTGTAGACAGAGGCCAAATTGTCTTTTGGTCCTAGATAAAAATTTATTGAGCGAGCGTCTACATCTGCCGTTTTGTCTTCATCATTATCGATCAGTGATAACTTTCCGGTCTCAATTTTAAGCCTGAGCTCCCGGCAAATTAATGTTGACTTTAGCTCAATCATTTTAACAGTATATCTTCCTTAGCTATGTTGT
Organism: Cyclobacteriaceae bacterium; assembly: GCA_051011275.1. Lineage (GTDB taxonomy): Bacteria > Bacteroidota > Bacteroidia > Cytophagales > Cyclobacteriaceae > JBPCUG01. The sequence goes on from JBPCUG010000595.1 coordinate 8,353, forward strand.
GTTGTCTGTAAAAGTCTACCACTAAAACCTCCCCGTCAGCCATATAGGTAGTTTTGTCATAGTACTCACCAAATTCCGTTGAAATACGGTATGCTCCGGTTCTGGTAAAGGTCAAGTCCGTCCATCTTGGCAAGATCTTTTCATTGTCATTGAACAAAAGTCTTGAAGTTTCGGGATTGACCATATATACATATCCGACTCCTATGCTTGTTTGGTTATCAAAGGCTAAAAACTCAACTTCGACCCTTTCATAGTACCTTTCCCTTTTATCAATGCTTTCCAGTTCGGATTCGTTTATGTAGAAACAAAGGCAATTGAAGTCGTGTTGAGGGGAGGGCCTTATATTTGCCGCTGCTACCTCAATATTATCATTGCTGATTGCATCGGAGGAGTGGTAATGGGTAGCATGAAGGTTAAACAATCTTTGATAGCCCTTTACTATTACAGGAAAATACTCTACAATTTTTCTTTCTTTAGCTGAAGAAATTCGGTTTACCGAGTGGTTCAGCGATTCTTCAAGTAACAACGTTCCATAGCCTCCCATCAAGATTTTATTCTTCACCATGACGCCTTTTTCTTTAAGTTGCACGGAAACATCCGAATATACGGAATTCCCGGAGTTGGAAACAAGAAATTAAACCTTTTGGAGATGCTCACAACTAAGGGAAAATGGTGATTTCACCTAATCGGTATCCAAACCTCCTCTTCCGAGTTAGGATCATTGGGTCCTTTATACTTAGCTCCCATAATTTCAAAATGTGGTCGGGAGTCTAATTCATAACCAGATTGAGGCAGCCAGGTGTTGTATATGTATTGGAGGGTTTTGGGAAACGTTGCCATTGGACCTTGATGAATAAAGATTGCGTATTTTCCAGAAGCCAATGTAGTCGATTCCATACCTTCCGGAAGCTCAGTAAATTCGATCACTTCGATTCCAGCCCACTTTTCAAAAACCGTTTCAGGGGTGAAGTCTGCCATTTTGAAATGCTCCGGATACACCTGGACCGAATAGTATATGCCATCTATTGCACTAGCTATTTCCTTTCTTCGAGGCATAAATCGTTGCCACATGGATACGGTTTGATCGTTTGAGAGGGAAGTCTTGATACGCATCCCAATCAGCTTTCTTTCAGGTGCGTCGATGATTTTAGGTTTTCCCATATACTCCCCGGATTAATTTGTCAGCAAACTTTCCAATTCCCTAAAATAGTGATCCCAGCCTGATGCGTGCAACGACTTACTTTCCTCACTTAAAAAACCATCTTGAGTTACACGAATTGAGTTAACTTCAGCCCCGGGTATAAAATCAACGGAAACAATTGTAGTCTCTTCGCTGCCTTCCCAGTTCCAGGTATATTTCAGTTCTTGATTCAGTATCAACTTCAGAAATTCTCCGTTCATAATTGATAAATCGTGTTCTGATTGGGCATGTAAAATGAAATGCCCTCCAACTTCCGGCACAACTTCAATTTTTACCACCGGCGGCACCGGCATCTCAGGGGAGATCCAGGCCTCAAAAAGGGAGGGGATAGGCAATTCGGTGGTGTAGGTTTGGGTTATTGTCATGGGTTATTAAAACTGTCTTTCACAAAAAGTTTTTTTGCCAATGTAGTGGAGTATAGGTCAACTAAAATATGACAGCATATGGCAATCCATAAGGTGCCGCTAAGCACATAACTGATGGAGAAAAAGATACCCAGTATAAAGGTAAGCATTACATTCTTAATTTTGGTTACATAATGTGCCGAGGCAAAAACAACATTCGTGATTATCATAGCAGGCACCAAGGGAAGGTACTGGTGCAGTTGCCAATAAAGGAACCCTCTAAAGATGATCTCCTCGAGAGTGCCAGCGATAAAGGATAAGGCTGTGGCCCATTGATACTCTCTTACATTAGCCGGAAGAATGAATAGAACATCTTTAAATTGCGAAATTAGCCTATCAGTTTTATGGGGAGGGATTTCCATCTTATTTAACAACCACAGGCCAACCCAACAGACTACTAACAAAAGAAGTAACCTCTGCGGGTCACGAAGAAATGAGAGCCCAATAATAGTTATATTGTCACCGGCAATGGCAATGCACAAGAAAATAAGACCTGACAATATCAATTGCAAAACCGCGGTGGACTTGTACACGGATACCTTCTTGTCAGGTTCTTCGGTAAGCATCTGCCTGGTGCTTTTTGCCGATATAATCGCATATGCTGGATACACAATGCCAACCAGAGCCGCCACAAATCCATAAGCAAAATCTTCCATGATAACTTATTGATTGATCAAAGATTCCCAGATCTTTTCGCCTCTGGTAATGGCATATTTGTTTTTTATGAAACCTAATGGTTCTGGAGTTGCATCTGATTTTCTGGAGATCTTAAATAGTTGTGCTTTGCTAAGTTCTTCTTTGGAAAGGTTCTTTTCCTTCACTACTTTCTTGAGCAGTGTTAGCAGACTTTCCTGAGTGTCCTCACCATCTAGTGTTGCTATGATC
>JBPCUG010000596.1:0-3908 GCA_051011275.1 Cyclobacteriaceae bacterium
CCAGCAACCAGCAACCAGCAACCAGTAACCAGCAACACGAACCCCGCAACACGGAACCCGCAACACTCCATCATTTATAGGCAATCAATATTTATCAGTTTCTTTATACTTTATACTAAAAATATTAGTATAATAGCATTCTATAGCTAATAATTTTAGCCTATAAAATGGACCGACAGATCGTACATATGGATTTGGATGCATTTTATGTCAGTTGTACACTGCTTAAAATGCCGGAATTGGTGGGTAAGCCGGTAGTTATTGGAGGCAGCAGTAACCGTGGAGTGGTTATTTCTGCCTCTTATGAGGCCAGAAAATACGGCGTAAGATCGGCCATGCCCTCGGTATTTGCCAAAAGGCTTTGTCCGGATGCAATATTTCTCCAGGGTGACTTCGAGATGTTCACTTACTATTCAAACATGGTGAACGAAATTATTGCCGAAAAGGCCCCGGTGCTGGAGCAGGCCTCTATCGATGAGTTTTATATGGATGTTAGCGGCATGGATCGGTTCTATGGATGTTACCAATTCACCTCCGAAATGGTTGATCGGGTTATTAATGAAACCGGTTTGAACATGTCCTTTGGCCTGAGCGTAAATAAAACCGTGGCCAAAATGTGCACCAACTACTCCAAGCCCAATGGAAATCTCCACATCAATCAAAAGGAGGTGCAACCTTTTCTGGATCCGCAATCCATTCGTAAGATCCCGATGCTGGGCGATGTTACTTTCAGGCTGCTGCGGAGGATCAGCATCAAAATAATTAAAACCTTACGCCAGCTTCCACCGGAATCCATGCAGGAGTTGTTGGGAAAAAATGGGATCTCCCTTTGGAAGAAAGCCAATGGCATTGACCACACCCCGGTCATTCCATTTGGCAACAGGAAATCAATATCCACAGAAAGAACTTTTAATAAGGACACCCAAAACATCCCGGAATTAAAGGCCCTGCTGATTTCAATGGTAGAGAAAGTGGCCTTTCAACTCAGAGACTCAAGTATGCTCTGCTCGACCATTGCGGTAAGGATCAGATACTCTAACCGGGACACGGAAATGATGCAGGCCAAAGTCCCTTTTACCTCAAATGATGACATACTAATCAGGAAAGTCCATGAATTATTTGACAAGCTCTATAGCCGACGGATGTTACTAAGGCTGGTTGGTGTGAAGCTTTCAAACTTTGTATATGGAAACCATCAAATTGATATCTTCTATGACAACCTGAAGATGATCAATCTTTACCAAGCCATGGACCGAATGAAAAAGAGGTATGACGATCCCAGGCTCATCAGAAGAGCAGTAGGATTTTCTGCCTATGAAACTACACTAGTAAAAAAATGAGTAATGTATTTGAACTGCCACTCTTACTACTCTCTTAGATATGGGACCCTACCCATTGAAAGCCTGATTGAAGAGGCCAAAAGGTGCCATGTAGAATACCTAGCCCTAACTGATATCAATTGCTCGACCGGAATGTTTGACTTTGTCAAGGCCTGTAAGGAGCATGGTATCCAGCCTATCGCCGGTATGGAGTTCCGGCAGAACCAGCAACTTTTATATATCGGTCTAGCTAGGAATTTTGAAGGCTTCAGAGAACTCAATGAACTTATTACCAGACATAATTTAGGTGAAGAGAAGCTGCCTTTAATAAACCCCGAGCTTAAGAATGCCTATATCATTTATCCATCACATAATATTCCCGAAAACCTATTGGAAAATGAATACATTGGGATCAGACCGTCTGACCTTTTAATTTTCAATAACCCCGTTTTCAAGAACATTGAAAAGCTAGTATGCCTATATCCGGTTACCTACAGAAATGATACTGAATATCATTTGCATAAACTGCTTCGCAGCATAGATAACAACATTATCCTCTCTCGCCTACAGGCGGACCAGCATGCTGATGCAAAGGAGGTAATGATACCCATGGAAGAGGTCACTAAGGTGTTTCAAGCATGGCCCCAAATTATTAGCAATACGCATCAGTTAGCCGCTCGCTGTTCCTTCGATTTCGATTACAAAGCCCCCAAAAACAAAAAGACTTTTACCGGAAGCTATTATGAAGACCGGACATTGTTAGAGACCTTAGCCTTGGAAGGTTTCAAAGATCGCTATGCTCCAGACGATCGGGTAGCTAAGAAAAGGTTACATAGCGAGCTAGAAATTATCGATAAGCTGCAGTTCAGTTGTTACTTTCTTACCACCTGGGATATTGTCCGGCACAGTTTGAGGCATGGCTATTTTCATGTAGGAAGGGGAAGTGGAGCTAACTCCATAGTCGCCTATTGTTTGAAGATAACCGAAGTTGATCCTATCGAGTTGAACCTTTATTTCGCCCGCTTTTTGAATACGAAAAGAAGCAGTCCCCCGGATTTCGATATCGACTGGAGTTGGAAAGATAGGGACGACATTATTGACTATATCTTTAAAAGATTTGGTAGGGAATACACGGGATTTTGTGGCACCGTAACCGATTTTCAATACCGCTCAACCATCAGAGAGCTAGGAAAAGTATACGGTCTGCCGAAGGAAGAAATGGATGTCTTGGCCAGAACCCCGGTAGCGCAACACCATCAAAATGACGTAGTAAGCAGGATTCACAAGTTTAGCGCCATGCTGGAAGGTTTTCCTAACCAGTATTCTATGCATGCCTGTGGAATTTTCATATCGGAATTGCCCATCTCCTGTTATACCACCATGAATGTGTATCAAAAAGGAGTTCCGACCTGCGAAATTGATATGTACATTGCCGAGTCTATCAATCTCGAGAAGCTCGATATTCTCAGCCAACGAGGGCTAGGCCATATCAAAGATGCGGTGGAACTGGTCAAACAAAACCAAAAGCAGGAAATAGACATCTCTCAAACAGACAAATTTAAAAAGGATGCTAAATGCAATGAGATGTTGGCCAAGGGTAAGACGCTGGGCTGCTTCTATATAGAAAGCCCGGCTATGCGAGGACTGCTTCGCCGGTTGAAGTGCGATAGCTATGAGACACTAGTGGCGGCCAGCTCTATTATCCGGCCGGGTGTAGCCCAAAGTGGCATGATGCGGGAATATGTAGAGCGACATCGGGATCCTAGTAAGATCACTTACTTTCATCCGGTGTTCGAGGAGCAATTGAGTGATACTTACGGCGTGATGGTTTATCAGGAAGACGTCATAAAGATTGCCCATCACTTTGCCAAGATGGGGTTAGATGAAGCTGATGTATTGCGGAGAGGAATGTCCGGTAAAACCAGATCCAAGAAGGAGATCGAACTGGTTAAACAAAAATACTTTACCAATTGTAAGACATTGGGGTATCCCGACGAACTTACCAATGAAGTTTACCGGCAAATTGCCTCCTTCGCTGGATATAGTTTTTGTAAAAGTCACAGTGCCTCTTATGCCGTAGAAAGTTACCAAAGCCTTTACCTCAAAGCCTATTATCCTTTGGAATTCATTACCGCGGTGATCAACAACAATGGGGGCTTTTACCGGCCCGAGGTTTACATCAATGAAGGGCGGATCTTGGGAGCCAAGATTGTGCCTCCGGATATCAACACCAGTGAGCACTTAACCAATCTTGAGGGGATGACCATATACCTGGGTTTAAGGCATGTCATCAATTTAACAGCTAAAATGAAAAATGGGATCCCGCAGGAACGGCATAGAAATGGAAGCTACACCAGTCTGGAAAACCTAGTCCCTCCAGCTCATCAAAAGCATCTTCCATAGGGTCACGATCTATTTGGGGGAGATTGAGAGGTTTAGATGCAATATGGAAAAGGGACGGCGTGACCTGACGCTTGGGCTGGTGATTGAAGTGTCGTTTGCATTGGATAATAAGTTCACTTTTGGTAGCCTTTAGACTTGCAAGTGCTCCCACGTAAATAAGCTGTTCCAAATCGTCCTGGGTGATTC
>JBPCUG010000597.1:0-4741 GCA_051011275.1 Cyclobacteriaceae bacterium
GGTATAGCTAGTGGCAAAGTTTCTACCGACGACCGGACTATTCGTATTACCTGGCGCTGGAGAGGTGATGTCATAGTCCATTTCAGCCGAACCAAAACCTAGAAGCAGACCAAAAGATAATGTTACTCTTTTTTTTGAATCCAGATGAAAATAAAAATTCTCATTTGGACTCGCAACCACAGCAGGGCCTTGATCATTGGCATTTTCTGTTTTCAGGAGAATTTCATTGCTTGTGGATTGCCCGGGACTAGGAAAGAAGCATAATAGCAAAATGATACATAATAATAGATTCCATAGAGAAATTGACTTGAAAAATTCTAAGACATAGCTCTGGTTTAAGCGCATTTTATTGGTTCGAACTATTTAGCTTATTATAGTAAGCCACTATTTGTTTAAGATCTTCTTTGCCTTTAAACTTCAGCCTGTTTTCTTTAGCGTACTTTTCAACACTTTTCAAATGTGTCTCAAAATGCTTTTTATTGTCATTGCCAAAGGGCCCTAATTCAAACGCTTCCCCGTCTCTAGCAATGTATATTTTTTCATGCTTGATAATTTTATGATCTCTTTCCCCTACATCAAGGCCTTCCACATAAGTAGGAGGTTTCACTTTCGCAAAAGTTTTAGAAAACAATTGGGTGTTACCGTCCTGAATGATTTCAAAGAAGCCAATATGAACAGTACCCTGAAACTTGTATTCGGATGCATTGATAAATTCTCTAGTCTGAGCAAGTTCATGAAGTAGGAATTTACTTACTTTTTCACCTTTAAGAATTTTTACCTGGCCTTCCTTTTCGAGTTTGATCTCAAGAATATCGTTTTCAATATCATATCTGAGGGGATAGTTTTCCAGCACTGGCCCATAGTGTAAAACGATATCACCTGCGGCCCAATGATCCTGTAAGAAATAATTTCCCTTGACACCCGAAGGCGGAAGTTTTCTGCCGATCAGTAATTGATTGCCGGATACTGGAAAAGTTTCTATATGCTCAACTGTGGTCTGGATCTGACTCATAAGCTCAATGCTAAATAGGTGCGGACACGTTAGCAAAAGAGCTAGACATATGTTTCTCATTGTGATTGTTCACTTAGATTAATAAAATGCATCTGAACAACCGACTGTGCAGCCTTCAGAGTTAGTCAGAAGCTAGTCAAATTTTGCCCAAATCGCATATGAATGTGATTGGTATTTCCACTTGAATACGTATAATCCCCCATATTGTGCTAGCTATAATTACCATCTCTTGTCCCCATGACCCTCGGGAAATTATTCGAAATTGCAATTTGTGTCACCATGGATGGGCCTAATCTTGGCAATCAGACGTGCCAGGTTTGGAGGCACCCATCCCCCTATTAGTTCAGATTGGTAATAGTACAGACCCCTTAGTTGAGGTTATTTTTTAATGAACAAACAAACCACTTTCTAACTCATGCAGCTGCGTTTATGTTGAACTACTGATTTTAAGACCGAAAATGAATCTGATTATAGCTGCACTTTATGGGGGATTGTTTTAGCGCCTAAATTCCCTAATTATCAGGGATTCCACCGCCCCTTAATTATCCCCAATTTTGGTATCACCTAAACAAGAAGCACACATGCTTTCCAACAGGTGTTAAAATCCAAGTATTCTACTAAAACAAAATTGTATGAAAACAAAACTACTGTTAGTCGTTAGTTTTTTGACGCTATTATTGGTTAATCAATCAATAGCTCAGGAAAAAGAAATTTCCGGGCAGGTGGTAGCCGCTGAAGATGGCTCCGGCCTACCGGGAGTGAATGTGGTGGTGAAAGGTACCACCAATGGTACTATCACCGATATTGAGGGTAGCTATAAACTATCTGTTGCCGATCCAAATGCTACTTTGGTATACTCATTTATCGGATATGCAACTCAGGAGGTTGCCGTAGCTAATCAATCAGTTATTAATATCAATCTAGCCCAAGATGTACAGCAACTTGGAGAGATCGTGGTAACTGCAATTGGTATCGAAAGAGAAAAGGATGCGTTGGGATATTCTGTGGAAAATGTTCAAGGCAGTAAGGTACAAATGGTTTCCGAGCCTGATGCTTTACGTGCATTGCAAGGCAAGGTGGCCGGTGTAAATATCAGCGCTTCGAGTGGTGCGCCGGGTAGTTCAACCAGGATAACGATCAGAGGGAATTCCTCACTACTTAATGACAATCAACCCCTATTTGTGGTAGACGGAGTTCCATACAATAATGACTTTGTAGATGCGCAAAACGGTGTCAACTCCAACATTGGAGGCCTCACTGAAGGTGGATCCTTTGGTAGCAGGATCTCGGATTTGGACCCAAATAACATTGAATCCATAACCATTCTTAAAGGAGGAGCTGGGGCCGCTCTGTACGGTTCCAGGGCCGCAAACGGTGTAGTACTAATTACCACTAAAACTGGCGGGGCAAAGGTTTCAAGTAAAGGAGTAGAGATCACCTTCAGTTCGTCTTATGCATTTGAGAAGATCGCCAATTTACCTGATTATCAAAATAGTTATGGTACGGGAACTAATTTTAGTTATGCCCAGGCAAATGGTTCCTGGGGAGCCCCTTTTGTTGGTGCAAGACCCTATGCGACTTTAGATTCAATTCCTCATTGGTTTGCCGGTAGGCCCGGATGGAACGGCCAATTCGATAATGTGAATGTGCCTTATCGCGCCTATCCAAGTAACGTTGAGGATTTCTTTGATACCGGATCTGTATTTGAAAACTCACTTACGGTTAGAAGCGGAACGGAAAAATCAGTAATAACTGCTACTCTTTCGCAACTGAAGCAGGAAGGCTTTGTACCTCAAACTGAATACCAAAGGCATTCCATTAGTGTTGGTGGCCGTGGAGAATTAGACAATGGATTCAGGGTAGGTGCAAGTTTGGCTTATACCCGTTCGGTACAAGATGGTGCTATAAGTGGTGTAGGAAATCTTGGCGGTAGCAACCCTTCAGCTTTTGCGCGGACTTTGCTCATGGGAAGAAACTGGGATATCTTAGGTCAGCCTTTTCAAAACCCTACCGATAATGGTAGTGAATTTTTTGTTGGCCGAGGAACCGCAAACAATCCCTTTTGGTCAGTTGAGAATACCGGTATCAAATCCACAACAGACCGTTATGTTATGTCTGTGGACCTTGGATACGATATTTTTGATTGGTTAAATGTAACTGCAAAAGTTGGCCTGAACGGCTACGCTTCAGATGTCCTGGAGTTTCAAAGACCTAACGGTACTGGAAGCGCTACCGGTCAGATCAATACCAATAAGCTAAATCAACTAGAAGTCAATACTGACCTACTGGTTTCTGCCAATCATGATATCAATGAGGATTTTTCCATATCTGGCCATCTTGGGTTTAACGTCAATCAGCGAACAAACGATGCGCAACGTTTCCAGGGAACTGGCTACGTCGTATTCGATATTGATGATCTAGACAACACCAACGCGGTGATCCCTAATGGTGGGATCTTTAGCCGGAAGAGAATATATGGTGTGTATGGAGATGCTACCGTTGGTTACAAAGATTGGGCTTATTTGACTTTGACTGGCCGGAATGACTGGTCTTCTACATTGCCCAAAGCCAATCGCAGTTTCTTCTACCCCGCGGTTACCGGTTCGGTCATCTTAAGTGAAGCGCTATCCTTGCAGTCCGACATACTGACTAGTTTGAAAGTGAGGGGCGGATGGTCACAAGTAGGAAATGATACAGATCCTTATCTGACTTCCAACGTGTTTGTGGTAAACTCATCCTTCCCATTCATTCCTCCCAATGGTCCAACCGGTTCTAAACCATTCCTCGGCCAGCCGGGTGCCTCCCTCACACAAACAGCAGGCAATCCTGACCTTAAGCCGGAACAAACTACTGAGTACGAAGTTGGTTTTGAAGCGAGATTGTTAAAAGGGAAAGTTGGTATTGATGCCACCTATTACAATCGCACATCGAAAGATCAGATCATCAATGCACCTCTGCCGGATGAGACCGGGTTTAGGGGAGCTATTGTAAATCTGGGTGAAGTTAGTAATGAAGGTGTGGAGGTAGGACTGGATGTAACTCCAGTGTCCACGCCTAGCGGATTTACCTGGAACTTATATGGAACATTCACCAAGAATAAGAACACAATTGAAAAGTTAGGCTTTGGTGTGGATGAGATACAATTTGGGTCCGGATTTGCTGGTAGTGTTACTGCCGTGCACCGCCCAGGTCAGGAGTTTGGTCTCTTGCTCGGTTCTGTCGATTATCGGGACGCGGACGGGAATTTACTTATAGACCCGTCTAACGGACAGCTGATCCAAAATCCAACTGCTGATATCATTGGTAATCCGAATCCTGATTTTATTGTAGGACTCACCAACACCCTTACCTACAAAGGTATTACTCTGGCAGCCGTATTTGATTGGAAAGAGGGAGGCGACCTGTGGTCAAATACCGTTTCTGATATGTTAGGAAGAGGCGTTCTTGCTCATCAAGCAGATAGGGAAGTAAATCGTATCATCAAAGGAGTTTATGGAGACCCTACTACCGGTTTGCCTATTCTTGATGACCAAGGAAACACTATTCCCAATCAAACGCACATAGAAGTCAACTCACTGTATTTCGGGCAGACTTTTGCCTCTAACGCTTCGGATGAATGGCTGGTCTATGACGCTACGGTTTATCGTCTGAGGGAACTGACGCTAGGTTATACCCTTCCCAGTTCGCTACTGGAAACTTTGCCTTTTGGCAATATTACAGTTTCCCTTA
>JBPCUG010000598.1:0-2912 GCA_051011275.1 Cyclobacteriaceae bacterium
ATTATCAGGAGGTTGAGACTTACTACAATTCTGAAGACGTAGATGTTTCGATAACGACTGATTTAAGAGTGGATGCAGTGCAGGATATGATCGGAGACGAGATTAGCAATGCACTGAATTCCTTGGCAGTAGATTTTAGAACGGTGATTATTTTATGTGATCTAGAAGGCTTTACTTATGAGGAGATGGCGAAAATTTTGGATATCCCCATTGGCACAGTCAGATCAAGATTGCATCGCGCGAGAAACCTGCTTAAAGAGAAACTGCAGGTTTATGCTAAATCAATGGGTTACAACAAATAATTTTTAAAATGGCTAAAAACATCTTGGATTGGCTCAGGAGCAACCTGAGGGGCCAATCCGGAAGTTGTGAAGATTGCCTCAAAATTCTGGAATTGATAATGGATGGAGAGGCTACAGCAATGCAAGAAAAGCAATTTCAGGAACACATTGAAGCATGTCTTCCTTGTTATGAATCTTTCAACTTAGAAAAATCTATTAAAAAACTTTTACAAACAAAATTAGAAAAGAAACCCGTACCTTCGGATTTGATTGAATCTATCAAATCCAGAATTAATGAAACAGCGGAGTAATTAATGGGAGGTAAGGCCATCATCTTTTCCGCGCCCTCAGGTTCGGGCAAGACTACTATTGTAAGGCATCTGGTAGCAAACAATCCAGACTTAATGTTTTCCATTTCGGCTTCTACACGTGACAAGCGGGGCAGGACCGAAGTCGATGGTAAGGACTATTATTTTCTAACCCCAGAAGAATTCAAAGATAAGATCAAAAACGATGAATTCGTCGAGTGGGAAGAGGTGTATCGTGGCAACTACTATGGCACCCTAAAATCAGAAATTGAACGTATTTGGTCAAACGGTTTCAACATTATATTCGACGTGGATGTAAAGGGCGGCCTCAACCTCAAACAATATTTTCAGGATAAAGGTTTGGCTGTGTTTGTGAAAGCTCCATCACTCGATGTTTTGGAGCAAAGGCTGAGAAGCCGTAACACCGATTCCGAGGACAGCATTTCAAGAAGGCTCTTTAAAGCCGAATTTGAGATGGCACTTGAAGATCAATTTGACGTTACCCTATTGAATGAAGAATTGAACGACTCATTTCAGAAAGCGCAAGACCTGTACGACCGGTTTAAATCCGAATTAGTCAGATAGCGGCACTTAGGAATTTGCTTATATTTAGGCCAAACTTTTCAGAAGTATGTCCCACAAAAAAGTAGGTCTTTTCTTCGGATCCTTCAATCCAATTCATATCGGCCATTTGATCGTGGGCAACATCATGGCGGACCACACGGACCTTAACGAAGTTTGGTTCATTATTTCACCCCAAAACCCATTCAAAAAAAGCAAATCCCTATTGCATGAATTCGACCGGTTTGATATGGTAGAACGAGCCATCGGAGATAATTACCGCCTAAAAGCCAGCGACATTGAGTTTCATATGCCCAAGCCAAGCTTCACGGTTGATTCTTTGGCCTATTTGTCAGACAAGTATCCCGATAAGGAGTTTACGCTAATAATAGGGGAGGATGTTTTAGGGACTTTCGATAAGTGGAAAAACTACGAACAAATCTTAGAAAACCATCAACTATTAGTGTATCCTCGACCTGGAGCGATGGAGTCTAATCTTATTGACCATCCAATGGTAACAGTCGTGGACGCTCCCTTGTTGGCCATTTCGGCCAGCTTCATTCGCAAATCGATTAAAGAACGAAAGTCTATAAAGTATTTGGTTCCTGAACCGGTGGAGCAGATGATAATTAAGAAGGGCTTCTTTCTATAGTCTATACCGTCATGATATCTTCCTCCTTCTTCGACAGGAGGTCGTCAACTTTGTGACTATAGTCGTCAGTAAGCTTCTGTATTTGGTCTTCAGCTGTCTTTACCGCATCTTCCGAAACATGCTCCTTTAACAATTGTTTCAGATGGTCATTTGCATCTTTTCGGATCGTCCTTAGGCTCACTTTGCCGTGTTCGGCTTCGTGCTTGGCTTGCTTGACCAATTCCTTACGTCTTTCTTCGGTAAGGGCTGGAACATTTATGCGTATTAACTCGCCATCACTTTGCGGGTTCAGACCCAGGTCGCTATTTATGATCGATTTTTCGATTTCTCCAATCACACTTTTTTCCCATGGTTTGATCACCAACGTACGGGCATCCTGATTATTGATAGAAGCAACTTGATTGATTGGAGTAGGGTTGCCATAATACTCAACCAGTAAACCGTCAAGCATATTGGGCATAGCTTTCCCCGCACGTATTTTGGAAAATGCTTCATTGGTATGCACCAGCGCTTTCTCCATTAGTTCTTTAGCATGGTCTAAATAAAACTGTATATCTTCCATGAGTTAGATCTTTTTGTTATCCAGTGATTAAAGTGCCGACCGACTCACCTTTTATAATTTTAACTAAGTTCCCCGGTTTGTTCATATCAAATACCCGGATAGGAAGTTTATTTTCCTGGCAGAGGGTGAAGGCAGTAAGGTCCATTATATTCAGACCTTTGTTATAAGCTTCTTCAAATGAAATTGTAGCATATCTAGTGGCATCAGGGTCTTTTTCAGGGTCTGCGCTATAAACTCCATCTACTCGGGTCCCTTTTAGCACCACATCAGCTTCTATCTCAATAGCCCTTAAACTGGCTGTGGAGTCGGTGGTAAAATATGGATTGCCTATGCCAGCGCCAAATATGACCAACCTTCCCTTTTCCAGGTGCCTCACAGCCCTTCTTCTTATAAATGGTTCGCAAACCTGCTCCATTTTTATCCCGGACATTAGTCGTGTATATAATCCAATTTTCTCCAATGCACTTTGTAATGCCATTCCATTGATCACTGTGGCCAACATTCCCATGTAATCCCCATGTACCCGGTCGATCACGGAATTTTCTGCT
>JBPCUG010000599.1:0-3770 GCA_051011275.1 Cyclobacteriaceae bacterium
CTCCAAGTGTGCGGATAGGTAGTTGTTCCTCATAACCTAAAAATAGACAGAAGTTACAAAAGAACCTTCCTTGTATAAGTCTACCTTTAAAATCGACGCATTGCAATTGAAAAGCTGATTTACCCTATGGATATTTCTCTGATAGTTCTGAAGATCAATAAAATATCCCAACCCTACCAACCCCAAAGCAGGTCAGGTTAAATTTGATTAAGATTCACCTTCTCCAACGTTTAAGTAATCCAGTCTTCTTTGCACCTCACTATTATCCTTTACACTTGACGGGATCTTATCATAGTCAATATCAAAGGCATATTTGTGGGGACCATCTTTCATTAATACTATGCTGTTCAATATCAATAGCCCTTCAGGTCCATCTTTTGATTCATATAGAGCCTCCAACATAACCTTAGAGGGGCCCTCTGCTTTTGCGAGTCCAAGAAACTCAGCAGCGCGCACTTTATTTATATTTTCTGAATCGGCAGCAGCAATCTGAGCTATTGTAGAAGCAAGCTCATTAGCCCCCGAGCCAAAGCTACTGCAAACGATAAGCGCCCAATACCGCACCCAAGGGTCGCTGGATTTCAGGCCCTTTTCAATTCTCGACTTAGCCTCCTCAAATTCCAGCAAGCTCAAATTGGCAATGTTAATATAGTTTTCAATTTCAGCTTTATGTTGCTGACCGAATTGAACAGGGTTTGCAAAAGCATTACTAATCAGATAAAACTCGGGATAAAATGACAAGTCCGGCATTTGCTTCTCCCAGTCAAACAACTTACGGCGGGCGCTAGTTAAAACTTCTTTGTAGGCATCATCATGGGCAAGGTTTTGGGTTTCAAAGGGATCAGCTTCAATATCAAAAAGCAGCTCTGGTTCTCTTGCGTAAAAGAATTGAGATTGCACTTCATTGAGTTCCCCCTTTTCATATGATCCTAACCACTCTTTATAAGCCAACTGCTTATACCGATAGTTATTCATCAAACCATCGAAGTTAAAAGGCTGATAGTTTCGGATGTATTTGTACTTGCCTTTTCTAACTGCCCTAACCATATCGTATTTTTCATCATGCCGATCGGCATAGCTATAGGTTTCATCACGACTGTTCATTTCGGACATCTCTACACCACTTCCTAAAAATGGAATACCGTCCATTCCTATGGGTATTTCAATGCCTGCAATGTTTAAGGCAGTAACGCCAAAATCAATGAAACTCACAAAACCATCTACTTTGCTTCCAAGTTCTTTATCAACCATATGTTTATACTTGGGAGGAATATAAACCACTAATGGAACATGTATGCCAGTTTCGTATATATAGCCCTTACTACCGGGTAGTACACCACCATGATCCCCAAAATAAAATATAAAAGTATTCTCAAGTAGTCCGTCTGCTTCGAGCTGATCAACTACCGCGCCCACTTTTTTGTCCATCATTTGAATACTGTCTCGATATACGGCATTAGTATATTTAAAGAGTGCTGTTTGTGGATGATTTGGTTGGATTGCAAACGACCTATCGTCTGTTTTTGGTGCTAGTGAATCCATTTGCTCTTCAGAAAAATGGAGCCTGCTTTCGTGAGTAGTAGTAAAATTTGCTACATGAAAAAATGGCTGATCCTCTTTCCGATTTCTCCAGCTTGCCGTTTTAGATGACTCGTCCCATACATCATCAGCTTTATTAAAATTGTAGTCCTCTTTACTGTTGTTGGTTGCGTAGTAGCCAGCCTTTCGCAAATAGGCAGGAAACATTTCCACACCATCCGGCAACGGCACTTTCTCCATCTTTCTGTGATAGTGCGAGGCCAATCGCGGCCCATAACTTCCTGCGATCAAAGTAGATCTCGCAGCACTACAAACGGGAGTATTGGAAAAGGCATGGGTGAAGATAAGGCCATGATCGGCTAGAGCTTTTATTTCAGGCGTCTCAACCCCGTTCGGGTCAAAGAGGCTCATGTAGTGCTTTGAATTGTCTTCAGAAGTAATCCAGACAATGTTAGGCTGCTGACCATCTGCTGTTGAGAGGTCGGACTTATTTGGACTACAACAGAAACAAGTTGAAGCAAACAAGATATATACTGAGGCAAATTGTTTTGTAGCTTTCATTTATATGTCACAATTAAGTTCCGTTTCTTGTAAGTCATTCTCCCTGGATATATTTTTCCTCAGCCAGCCTTTGTATATCCTTTGGTTTGATAATTTGTTTACCGTATCCCTGCAAAGTAGCATTGATCATAGCAAGACCTATTTGTGTGGTATTCACTACCGAACCAGGTGCAATGGCTTTAACCAGCTTGATCAACCACATGAAGTAGTCGTAGAAAAATTGATACATTTTAGTTCCGGATTTGATGCCCCGCAGCGGAATAATAGCTCCAGGCCGGAACATAAATGCCTGCTTAAATCCGAGCCCTAACAAATCATTCTCAGTCTTCCCTTTTACTCTGGCCCACCTGGTTCGACCTTTTTCGGTGGAGTCAGTACCCTCCCCCGAAACGTAGGTAATGATCATTTCCGAATTAACCTCATGTAACACTCGAGCCAAAGACATGGTATAGTCATAAGTAATTTCTCTATAACGATCAGCGCTCAACCCGGCAGCACTTACCCCCATGCTCATATAGCAAGCATCGTAAACTCTTAGGTCTTCCTTGATGGAATGGAAGTTGGAAAAATCGGGATGAACAATTTGTATTAATTTAAGATGATCCATATCCAACTTCGAGCGGCCAATAGATAGTACCTGTTCTACCTGCTTATGATCCAGGCATTCTAGCAGCACCCCTTTCCCCACCATACCCGAAGCACCTGTGACAATTACTTTCATAAGGATAATATAATCAATACATTTAAAAAGAGCATCAACTTGGCCAGCATAGGTCCAACCTGCCAAGTACCATGCCTACTTAGAACTCCAGAAATCTTAAAAGCATCTCCGGATCTGTTAGATAAGTTATACCACAATAGATATAACTGCGATCTTGCTTACCTCTAAGCTGAACATAAAGGACGTAGATATGCAAATCGTCATAGTAGGCAGAATCCCATCAAATGTTTTTCGTGCTAACCATTCAAATTTTATATATATATTGTATATGGTTCAAGCCCATCTTGGGCAAACTGTAATTCCCAAAACTCATTTAAATCTTCTTACAGCATCTGGTTTTCCTAAGGGCGATAGCAACCAATCCTGTCAGTTGTTTTTCGTCATAACTTTCTATTAATCAACAATTAATATGCAATCTAGGTTACTTTAAAGTCCTTTTACGATTAAATCCACTAGCAGTTTGACTGCTGCAGTATAGGCTTAAAATGTATCATTTAGCGCCAGGTACAAAACTAAGTAACTGTTATAATTGATCCTTATTTTTCATAATTTAGAATATGTCGTCCATCAGTCCTTCGGAATTCTTCAAATGGGACAGACCCCGGTTGTTAGTTGACATCCGTCCAATCGGGGCATTTCTCAAAGGATCAATTCAAGGTGCTATTTCATTACCGATTGTTGGTCAAGACCCGGTCGAGGATTTTCGCAGATATGCAAAAAGCAGTTCCATAAGCCGGCCATTGCATCTTATCGATCAGCACGGTAGGATTGCCTCTCAACTTTGCCATGATAAGCACTCAAAGTTTCTTCAAGGGGGATACAAAAATTTCAAGGCCTGGAGAAATAAGCAATTTGAGGAAGGGCCGCCTGTCTCAGTTCTAGGTGGCTACACCGGATCGGGGAAAACAAAAATCCTGCTGGCGTTAAAAAACCTGGGCCACCAAGTTAT
>JBPCUG010000600.1:0-5784 GCA_051011275.1 Cyclobacteriaceae bacterium
TTTTTTTGGATCTATCTTTTTACCGGGTTTTGGGTATGGATAGTGGCCAGAGATGCCTATCACATAGGGGCCAGTGGTCTGGTTTACGGCTTGACTTCTTTCCTATTATTTAGTGGATTTTTCAGAAAAGATTCGAAGTCAATTGCTATTTCATTTATAATAATTTTTTTACACAGTAGCATGGTATATGGTTTGATCCCAGGGGACGAAGCCATTTCCTATGAGTCCCACATCATGGGTACCCTAGGGGGGTTGCTCTGCGCATTTCTTTATCGCCGTAGTCCGCTCAAGGATGCACCTGCTCTTGATTTGTCGGAGGTTGATACTGGATTAGATCTTGACCAGGATAATGGTTTTCACACCACCATAAATGATCCGTCTCTTCAAATTCGTTATCACTACCAGGAGGAAGAACAACAACCTGAGGCAGATAGTGATCATGGAAACAGATCGGTCTGATGTAAATAACCAATAATTTTCTCTTATCTTTGGCCTCCAACAAAACCAACGTCAAACAAAAGTGAAAAATCTATCTCTTTCCTTAAATGGTATTCTATTGCTAGCTGTAGGTGTATTATATTTTCTGCATTTTTCTGATAAGAGGGACCGGGAAGCCGCATCAGCAGCAGAAATAGAGGCTGGCTCCAATGGCACTCCAGCCAACATTGCCTTCATAAACGTTGATACGCTATTTAAAAATTATGAGTATTATGAAGAGCTTAATGCAAAGCTCGAAACAAGAAAAGCAACTCTCGAAAAAGAGTTGCAAAACAGGGTCAGTGGTTTTCAAAATGAAGTCAATAATTTTCAGCAAAATGTTAACAATCTAACCATTGCACAAGCACGCGCATTGCAAGAGGATTTGACAAAAAAGGAACAGAACCTCATGCAGTATCAACAACAGCTAACGGCACAATTATCTCAAGAAGAGGCAAAAGTACAACTTGATCTATACGATAAGATAGCTTCCTATCTTGATCGGTATGGTCGTGACAATGACTTTCAATTGGTGCTTGGTTATCAAAAAGGGGGAGCGGTTTTTTATGCCAGTGATAGTTTGAATATTACTCAGCAGGTGTTAGGTGGATTAAATACCGATTATCAGCAGGAGCAATTAGCAGATACCGTTAAAGCCGAAGGTAACTAATCATATTTTTCCAAGTCGATCACTTCCTTTAGCTTGGGGTAAGCTTCAGAACAATGCTGGTGCATTTGCGCTACTATCTCTGAGATTCTTTCCTGATCTGGGTTGTTCTTAACTGCTCTTTCAACAGACAAGATCAATTCCAATAGTAAGGGTAAGCCAAGGTAGGTGGCAGAAGGCTTCAGCTTATGTGCAGTCATCTGAACGTTAAGCCAATCTTCTTGCTTGGTAAAAGTTTCTAATTCGGCAAGGTATTCAGGGGCGCATTCAAGAAACGACTCAATCATTTCTTTTATAAAAGTCTGATTGTTATTGCTTATTTTGCGTAAATAGGAAAGGTCAATCACACACATTGCTATTCAGATTAAGCTCAAAAATAATAATAAAATTTCATTCTCTTTTTTTTGAAGAGTGATCGACTAATTTTGGAAACCCAAACCTGATTTTTAATGGCTCAAAGTTCGAGGACGAGCGCTTTCATAAGATACCTCCTTTCCGCTTTGGTACTATCAGTTGTGGCTGCCTATTTCTGGGGTAGTTCCGGCAGGTTGTCTGAAAGTGAATTGAACCAAATAATCGAGAATGAAGCACAGGCGGGTTTGGGGAAAGATACCTTAACGGTAGTCAGCTATAACATGGGTTATTTATCAGGGATGACCAATAATCTGCCCATTCAACCAGATCCAGGTCTATACAACCACAATCTTAGTAGGTTGATAAAAATGTTTCAAGCGATTCAACCGGATTTGATTGGGATACAAGAAATTGACTATGGTTCTGATCGGTCCTTGGGAATGGATCAACTGGATTCCCTACTCAAATATTGCCAGATCCCATTTGCACATAAATCGATCAACTGGGATAAGAATTATGTCCCTTTTCCCTACTGGCCTCCAGCAGTTCACTTTGGCAGGGTACTTTCTGGTCAAGCTATTCTGAGCAAGTACCCAGTAGATAGAGGCGAAAGAACTGTGCTAGAGAACCCTGACAATCAACCGTTTTACTATAAGGCCTTTTATATTAATCGTCTAATTCAAGTAGCTCATGTATCGATAGATGGCAAAAGATTGATTGTAATGAATGTGCACCTCGAAGCGTACGATCGTGGTACCCGTGAACGTCAAGCCCAGCACCTCTTACAAGTTTACAGGGATTACGCAAAACAATATCCAACACTTTTAGTAGGCGATTTTAACGCGCGCCCTCCATATGCCGGCGAGGTTGACGAAGTCGAAAGCACCATCCAATTATTTTTAGATGAACTGCATTTATCGGCGGCTATTCCCAAACAAAAATACTTGGCAAATGAAGAAGAGTATTTTACCTATAGTAGTGATCGGCCATATGAAAAAATAGATTACATTTTTTATAATGATGACAGGATCGATATGATTGACTCTTATATAGTAAGGGAAGCCGGTGAAATATCAGATCATTTGCCCGTAGTTATGAAATTTAAGTTATTGCCATGATAGGCGAAACTATGATAGAGTATATTGAGACATATCCATTAGAGAAGTTTACCAGTCTGATCAGGATTAGAAAAGGAGAGGTTAAATTAGGAGAGAGGATTTATTACTTTGATGATAAAACGGACCTGAGTGCATTGGTAAAGAAGGGAGTTCAATTCGTGCTTCTGGGAATACCGGAGTCCATTGGCATTATGGCCAATCACGGTAAGCCCGGGGCTGAGCGATCATGGTCTTCCTTTTTGAAATGCTTTTTAAACATTCAAAACAACAGGTTCTTGGAAGGTAGCCGCATTCTGTGCCTTGGCCATTTGAAGGTTGATCTTTTGCAACAAAAGGCATTGGAAGTTCCTAAAGGTGATAACCAATATATTACTAAGCTACGCCAGCTATGCCAAAGCCTGGATCAAGTAGTTGCTCCGGTAATCAAAACTTTGGTAAATTCAGGACTTGTGCCAATCGTAATTGGCGGTGGACATAATAACAGCTATCCGATTATAAAAGGGTGCGCCGAGGCGCTTGATACGAAGAATGGTATAGCCTGTTTAAATTTGGATGCTCACGCGGATTTTAGGCCGATGGAAGGACGGCATAGCGGTAATTGTTTCAGCTATGCATTTTATCAGCGATACCTCGCCAGGTATCACGTAATGGGATTGCATCAAAGCTATAACTCCGAATCTATGCTGAAGAATATGGATTTGGAATCGGCTATTTCCTACCAAATGATGGAAGATTTTGATGATTTTGATCAGGCCCTTGATCAGGCGCTACACCAGCTCACACACAGTCCTGAGCGTGTGGGATTGGAGCTAGATATGGACAGTATTGAAGGCATGCCAAGCAGCGCCTTTACCCCCTATGGAGTGACCATTGCCAACGCCAGGGATTTCGTGCGCGAAGCAACCAAATCTTTGCATCCGTTATATTTTCATGTGGCTGAGGCATCGATCCAGAATATTAGTTATGATCAAGCGACCACAGCAAAAACATTGGCCTGTCTTGTAACCGACTTTATCAAGACTTGGAATAAATAGAAATGGACAAAGATCTACTCCACAAATTTACGGCCCTGGAAGGTCAAAGGTATAAATTGCTTGAGTTCTTTGATCAATGGGGTGCCCATCAGCTACATTTCAAACCTGGGTCCGAGCAATGGTCTCTATTACAGGTTTTAGATCATATAGTAAAAGTGGATATTTCAATTACTAAATATCTGCAGAAATACCAGAGCGAGATATCCCGGGAAAAACTTGGCTTTATTGCCTGGTGGCGTGCACTGTTTCTTAAATTGTTTCTTCTCACTCCCCTTAGAGTGAAGGCCCCAAAGGTTCACGGTATCCAACCAGAGGAATCAGTTGATGTTCCATCTTTGGTGGCTGACTGGTGTGAATCCAGATCGCTTCTAAAGGATTATCTGGAGGTCTTTCCTATGGATAAGTTAGACAATTTCATATTTAAGCACCCATTAAGTGGTAAATTGAATGTGGTGCAAACACTAATGTTTGTTTACTATCATACCAAGCATCATGAGCATCAATTGAAAAGAATAACATCGCATTCGAAATTTCCCGGAGGAACTCCACAATGAGTGACACCAACCACTCCCTGTATAAAAGTATTTGGTTTCCAATGCGACTGGCATTCCTGATGCTGCTTTTCTTTTTGGTAACGCATTATTTGGATCTGGAATTGAACTTCCTTGGTAATAGACCAAGAACGCTTATGGGGTTAGCTGGAATCTTATTTGCACCCCTATTACATGTAAGCTGGCTGCATATATTGTCAAATGTATTCCCTTTGCTATTCTTTGGTACATTGGTTTATTGGTTTTATCCCCCTATTGCGCAGGCGGTATTGATGAGGTGCTATTTTCTACCTAGTGTATTGGTTTGGTTAATAGCAATGGGCAACCTTCACATTGGAGCCAGCGGCATGATTTATGGCCTGGCCTTTTTCTTGATCTTTTTTGGTTTCTTTAGAAAAGATATGCGCTCGCTATTGATATCTATTGTGGTAATAGCTTTTTATGGCAGTCTCTTTTATGGGGTGCTTCCCGGCCAACCGGGTGTATCTTGGGAGTATCATTTGGCTGGAGCTGTAACCGGACTAATAAGCGCTTTTGAGTTTAGTAAGGTCTTCATAAAAAGGTAAAGAGTTGAACACATCCAAGGACAATGTAGGCCTAATAATATTAGCTGCTGGCGCTTCCACTCGAATGGGAAAGCCCAAGCAGCTATTACCCTTTGGCGCTACTACTTTGATTGGCCATGCAATTAAGGCTGGTGTGGATTCGGATTGCGAACCAGTGGTTGTGGTTCTAGGGGCTCGATCTGAATTAATAAAAAAAACTATCAAAGACAACTCTGTCAATATAGCCGTGAATAACTCGTGGCAGGAGGGGATGGGTAGCTCATTGAGGGTTGGTTTGAAACGAATACTTGCACTGCAAACTGTGAAAGCTGTGGTAGTGATGGTCTGTGATCAACCAAGTGTGGATAGCCAATTGTTGAATGATATAATAAGCTGCTTTGATAAATGGGATCCCACTGGCGTTGCTTGCAACTACGGTGATATAGTAGGGGTGCCAGCATTATTTGGTGCAGCCATGTTTTCTGAACTTCTCGATATTTCCGGAGATAAAGGAGCAAGAGCACTTTTGATGAAGTACAAGGATCAGTTCAAGCTTGTTTCCTTCCCTGAGGGCGCCATGGATATTGATACACCAAATGATTACAAACATTTGACTACAAAGTTCAAAGACAAAAATTAATGAATCGATGGTTTTGAGAGCCAGAAATCGTATTTTTAGTACTTAACTCCTTTTAAGAATTGATCTCAAATGGCCATTTCTAACCAAATTTTTGATAACCACAATCGACCGATCAATTATGTTCGGTTGGCAGTAACCGATCGATGCAATCTTCGCTGTCTTTATTGCATGCCAGCTGAAGGCATACAATACTTGCCTAAAAAGGAGTTGCTTTCCTATGAGGAAATGGAACGCATGATCCGCTTGCTCGCCAGCATGGGCATTTCCAAAGTACGTATTACCGGAGGGGAGCCCTTTATCAGGAAGGACTTAGTGAAATTTTTGTGGAATATTCACGCCATTGAAGGGATTGAAGAAGTTCATATTACCACCAATGGAATTCTAACCGGAAAGTACCT
>JBPCUG010000601.1:0-3550 GCA_051011275.1 Cyclobacteriaceae bacterium
TTGCCATTAAAAACAGCGTGTATCCCCAGGCAAATTGGTTTCTGGCTAAACTTATCTTTTAACAGCTCGATAGCGTTGATCATGGTGGTTCCAGTTGAGATAATGTCATCAACCAGGACCGGCGTACAATCCAAATATGAAGAAACATCAGACATCTCCAAAGTAACCTGCCGATCCCCCAATCTTTGCTTACTAAAGACCGCGTAGGGCGCTTTGGCTAACCGAGCAATTTCCGATACCCATTGTTTGCTCTCACTATCCGGGCCAATAATAAGTGGATCCTTAACCTGGCAATCAATCCAATCAGCTAATTTAGGGGCGGAGGGGACAACGCGGTTAGGAATGGTGTATACCTGATCTAAACTAGTGAATCGATGTAAGTGGGGGTCCACAGTGATGAGCCAATCAAAGGCACTGCATAGCAGTTGGGCAAAGTGACGTGTGGTTACTGACTCGCCAGATCTAAAGCTCTTGTCCTGGCGCATATATGGCAGGTAGGGAGTAAGTAATCCTACCCTTTGAGCCCCTTGCTCCTTCAGGGTATTAGCCAAAAATAATAATGGCAAAATTTTTACATTTGGGTTAACCAGCGAATCCAACAATATCACCTCTTTGTCTTTCACCTCGGTGCCAACCCTTAAATAGGTTTCGCCATCAGGAAAAGGCCGAATAATAAAATCACCGGTTTCACTGTTCAGTTGTTTATATAGACCAGTGGCAAATGCCTCATTTCCGGGTAAGGTAAAAATGATTGGTTTCATGATATTTCAAATATGTCCACACCAGAGACAGCAAAGTCAAGTGCATATTTCAACTCACCTTGAGATTCAGCATGAATACAATAAAGTGGCTGTCCAGTCGCTACCGAGCTTCCTATCGAGGCAAAAACCTCTAATCCAGCAGCGGGATCATGAGGAGCTCCGGCCAGTTTAGCCACTTGGGCCAACTTGCGGTTGTCAATTGATTGGATGATTCCAGATTGCGATGCTAATACATTATGTTGAAATGGTGCTGTTGGAGGTTCTTTAAAACCGCCTTGAGCCTGACAAATGGCATAGAACTTATTCAATGCCCTACCGCTGAACAAAATTTCCTTTGCCATTCTTTCGCCCTTGCCGGTCTTCGCACTACCAGCCAATTCCAACATAGCCCCTGCTAAGCAAAGTGCTCGATCCCTCAAATCAATTGGTAGTCCGGTTTGATTTCTTAACACCGCCAAGACATCTTTTGCTTCCAGTGCCGGGCCTATACCCCGCCCCACCGGCTGGCTACCATCGGTGATCATGACTTTGACTTCCAATCCAACTGATTTGCCAATAGCAGTGAATTTGTATTTCAATTTCAGGGCACTCTCCTCAGTACGGACTTTGGCGGTAGGTCCCACAGGAATATCTATGACTACATGGGTCGCTCCGGCGGCTACCTTTTTGGAAAGCACCGATGCGATCATTTGACCCTCACTATCGATATCCAAGGCTCTTTCTACTCTGATCATTAGATCATCAGCCGGGCTTAAATGAGCAGCTCCTCCCCAGGCGATGCAACCATTTTCCCTTGCTACCACCTCCTTGATCATGTTTATACTAAGATCTACCGGAGTCATAGTTCCCATGGTATCAGCCGTTCCTGCTGGGGAGGTTATCGCTTTTGAGCTGGTTTTGGGAATTGTCAAACCTGCCGCTGCTAATATGGGTACTGCAATAGGCGTGGTCCGGTTTCCCGGTAAACCACCAATGCAGTGCTTGTCAATCACCATATCCTTACTCCATTTCAGTTGGTCACCAGTCTTAACCATAGCCTTGGTCAAATAGGTAACCTCATCAATGTCTAGATTGTCCCCCACACAAGCGGTGACAAAAGAGGCAATATGGATGTTGGAATATTTTCCTTGGGCAAGGTCTTTTATAATATGTTGATAGGCCTGCTCTGATAGCTTATTGCCATACATTTTAGCTCTTAATTGGCCCAAAGACGTAATAGGTGGCACATGAGACAATCGTAATCTATCTCCAGCTTTGGCTCCAAGTTTTTTAAGTGCGCTTATTGAAAGGCCCAACTCCCCCTCTTTCAATAAGTCGGAATAAATAATGTTTAAGGTAGCAATTATGGAGCGTTCATTATAAATTACTAATATTCTGGTTAGAGCATCAAAACCTTCGGAAATGACGATAGGGCTATCGGCCCTTAGGAAGACTATGAACTCCTGTTGCGTATCGATCCCCAGCGACACCAGTTCTAACTGATGATCAATTGCTTCTTCTTTGAGGATATCCATATCACCGGAACGCATATCAGCCATGATGGTATCTAAACGACTTGGTATGGGCAGCAAGATCATCTTTCCGTATCTCTCGCATCCTAAGGGAAATAATTATTGAAAAAGTCCCTAGAATAATGGCAGATATGCCTACCATCCTGGTGATAGCTATTGCACTTTCGAATGGATTAATTATTACTACTATTCCAAAAATAAAAGCTAAAAGTCCGTTAACGATATAAGTCCATTTATGCGGAATTTGAGACCAGAGTCGGACTACTGAAATGATTTGGATGGCGGCCATTAGAAAGGCCCAAACTGCAAGTAGCATCATAAACATGGCTACGGATACTTGGGTATAAAATAAAAGTATTAATCCAATCACCCCATTCAAGATCCCCTCGAATACCCAAAAATCCCAAAGACTGGTTTCCTTTCTGTTTAGAAGGCCACCCATAATAAAAAAGGCCCCTAGAAATAAAGCAAGCAAACCGAAATAAAGCAGCATAAGCAGCAGGGTCATTTCCGGATACAGCAAAGCGATCAGTCCAAAGACAATGGCAGCAACTCCATTTACTGTGAGCCACCACCAATTTTTAAATAAACTTATTACCATGATCTAGTTCTTTAATAGCTCTTCTCAAATCTTCCAGTGGTCTCGGTCATTTTAATTCTGAATACCACTGTTTTCATTTTTGGGTTTATTGGAGCATGTGGTTTGTCCAGGCCATATCTCGGTCGACTGGTTTGACTGGTTACTAGAGGCATCACTCGGTTGACCAACGTTTGCAAGGCACGCTCGGCCTCTTTTCCGTTTAGTTCCTCGTAAGTGCCCCATACCACTGCACTTTGCCAATTGGCCATGTTCTCGACGCGATCGACTTCAAAACAAACTTGGGGGTTTTTCCGCATCATTTTGATTTTCATACCTTCCTGAGTATGCATGTATAGATACTCCTTGTCATAAGCATATGTGACTGGAACTACATAAGTCTTATCATCTGCATGACATCCCAGCCTGCCTATCATTTGGCTGCTTAACAAATTTTTTATCTGTTCCTGATTCAAGTCTCCTAGCATGGCTCTTTCCATTTTCTAATACTTTAGGAATTCGTGCCGAATCCCATGATTTTTAGTATGGTAAATGTTTGAATAATTAAGCCTCCACACCATGATTATCATCAACAACCCCGGTGATAAATATCATCTTGAAAGAAGGATAGGACAACCTAAAAATTAATGTGTAAACAAATTTTCCTATATTTGACTCGAGTGTTGAATAAACTGCAGTTC
>JBPCUG010000602.1:0-3024 GCA_051011275.1 Cyclobacteriaceae bacterium
ATTGGCCTATCTGCAGAAGATATAAATCAAAGATTTAAGGTTGAGGCAACTGATGGTTATCACCCTCGATACAACGCTGCTCCTACCCAACTACTCCCGGTGATCACTAACCAACACCCCAACGGCTTTTCTTTTTTCTATTGGGGCCAGGTTCCACAATGGTCAAACAACCGTGCCATTAGTGGCAAATTGTTAAATGCTGAAGCGGAGCAAATAATAGAAAAAGCGACTTTGAAGAATGCACTTATAAATAAGCGTTGTCTAGTGCCGGCAGATGGATTTTACGCCTGGCAGATAATTGGCAAAAAGAGTAAAGTGCCACACCGATTTATACTCAACCAAAAGATCCCATTTGCGATGGCAGGATTATGGGAGGAATACGAGGACGACAAAGATCAAGTGGTACATACGTTTCGAATTATCACCACGCCGTCTAATGAAATTGTAGCTGGAGCAAATCAACGGATGCCTGCAATTTTGAGTCCCGAAAATGAAAGTGCATGGTTGAATGACCAAAGGGATGTTGATAATTTGATGGGAATGTTAAAACCCTTCCCTGCTGAAAGTATGGGTAGCTATACCATATCCTCGCAGATAAACTCAATAAAAATTGATCGTCCCGAATTGCTAAGCCCCGCTCCGGCCAACGATCAGTTTGGTAATTACACGCTATTTAGTTAGTGTCTTGGACTCGCTTCCAGCTAAGGCTTAGAAGCTGTGATACTCTTGATTCCAAATACTTTAGTTCTTCAGGAGCTCCATCATAATCCATTATTTTCTTTTCCCTACCTTGATCTGAAAAATAAATATGAGTGGTGGGGAGGTCACTCACATTGGAGTAGTATTTCTCCTTGAAATCAAAAAACCCATATTCATTAAATATATTTACCATATTGGTTATATCAGATTTGGGAATCTGGGAAATATAGGTACCAATTTTCTCGATGTGCTCTTTTCCAGTAAGCAAGACTATACCATTATTATAAACCTCCAGAGTATATACTGGACAAGCATCCGGACATTCTGTCCGCTCCATTGAAATAATCAAATTCTCTTTCAGTGGTACCTCTAGAGTTTTACAGGATACCAGCATAAAAATGGCTCCCATAATTATACCTCCAAAATATCTCTTAACTATATGCCGCATCCAACTCAATTTAGCAAAAAATACTTATTTAAACCCATATACACCCTAGGCACAAAGGTAATTTGATATATTTTTTAGCATGACCTTGGCCCTAACTACCTCTATTTATAGTCATCTATCGATCAAAATCGAACTTTCATCGAACTGAGAGTTATATAATGTAGCTTTTTGGAAAATCTATCGTCTAAACTCTGAAAGCTAAAAAATGAAACCATACACTTTAACCAACCGAGCTACAAACAGATGGAAGCAAAAGTCAACCGAGTACTACTTATCGACGATAGCGAAATTGACACTTTCGTATCCCGTCGGGTGATCGAAACAGCAGGGTTCTCAAGCCAGGTAATGATAAAATATTCAGCTATTGAGGCCTTATCCTATCTAGAGTCACCTGCGAACAAAGATGTCCTCCCGGAGATTATCTTCTTAGATATTAATATGCCGTTTATGAATGGTTTTGAGTTCATTCGGGAATTTGATAAACTACCGAAATCAACTAAAGGCTATTGCAAAATAATTGTGTTATCAAGTTCGTACCACTCTGGTGACATAAAAGAAATGACAAGCCATCCACTTGTAATGGAGTTTATAACAAAACCATTGACTCAAGCTGTGCTCAACCGGATCCAACAAATATCAACCGCATCTCAGTAGGTAAATTAATGCCTGAGGAATAGCAAACCTTATTTTTTTATCTCCACCAGTTGACCGTATATTTAGTCATCACAATAAAACTCTAAAATGAAAAGCTCTAAGATCACCGGCATCGGTCATTATGTTCCGGAGAATGTAGTCACTAATGAGGACCTCGAAAAAAAAATGGATACCAGCAACGAGTGGATTGTGGAGAGAACTGGTATATTGGAACGCCGCTTTTTTGATCCTCAGGTAGATACTGTTGCCAATATGGCCACCAAAGCAAGCAGGATGGCTATCGAGCGGGCCCATATAACAACACAAGATATAGATTTTATTGTCTTCGCAACTATCACCCCCGACTACTTCTTTCCTGGATCCGGTGTACTCTTACAAAGAGAGTTAGGCTTGGAGGGGATCGGCGCCTTAGATATTCGTAATGCCTGTTCGGGTTTTATCTATGCTTTGTCGGTAGCAGATCAGTATATAAAAACAGGCATGTACCAAAACATTCTTGTAGTTGGTGCAGAAATCCAATCTTCTGCTTTAGAGCTAACTGATCGAGGTCGCGCAGTTTCAGTGATTTTCGGCGATGGAGCAGGAGCAGTTGTCCTTCAATCTACCGAGCAGGAACCCGGGGTGCTCTCCACTCACTTGCATGCTGATGGCAGATATGCTGAGGAGCTTTATGTTAAGGATCCCGGTAGTAGTCGTTCGGAGCGTTTGACCCATGAGATGCTTGATGGCACATCAATCAGAGCCTATATGAATGGGAGTACCGTATTCAAGCATGCAGTAGTTAGATTCCAAGAAGTTATAGCAGAAGCGCTAAAAGCCAACAGCTTGGAAGTAAAGGATATGGACTTATTCATTCCGCACCAAGCAAATTTGCGGATCAGTTCAGCCATCCAACACAAACTAGGTCTATCAGACGATCAGGTATACAATAATATAATGAGATACGGAAACACCACCGCCGCCTCGATCCCGATAGCCATGAGCGAAGCATGGCAGGAGCAAAAAATAAAAGAGGGCAACTTGATTTGTCTGGCTTCGTTTGGCAGTGGATTTACGTGGGCTTCTGCCTTAATTAGATTTTAAACTGTGCCATATGAAAACCGCAAACTATAATCCCAGTCAAATTGAAATTGAATTTGCACAAGCTATAACCGATCTGCACTCTGAGTTGGAAAAGAAACTTTCGGCGAATAAAATAGTCAAAATGGAAAACAGGATCGAAC
>JBPCUG010000603.1:0-3165 GCA_051011275.1 Cyclobacteriaceae bacterium
AGTGATCAAGCTGAAAACCTACCATACCCTGAAGCTCGGGAGCTCTCCACTTCTTTACTTCAGCATTTTGATCTGGTCCACCGTGAAGCTATCGCTCGAATGACCAAGTACTTACAATCAATGGCACCTCAGTTATTTGAAGAGATGCAGTCCGATTTTACCATCAAAACCCTTTGGCAGCTTTATGACATTCTGGAAGAAGAAGTCCCTAATGTCGATACTGCAAATCCTCCACCTCTGGGATTCGTTCCGGAGCATGAACTTGGTATTCTAACGCCAATTATTAAATGGGAACCGCTGGAGGAATCTAAAAACGTTGAATCAGGACAGATTTACTGCAAAGAAGTAAGAGGTAATAATATCCTGTATTGTCAACTGGGTAACGAGGTCTTTGCTATAAAAAATGCTTGTGTCGATTCCATATTACCTTTGGATCAGGGTAAACTCGAGGGCAAATATGTAGTGTGTCCTTGGCATGGATGTAAATATGATGTCACTAATGGTCAAATGGAAGACCGGCCAGAAGTGGCGCAAATAAGTTATCCTACCCGATTGGCTGATTCCGGTAAAATTGAAATCAAAGTCCCTATCGCTGACAAATAAGTATAAATGAAGAGTAAGTATCTTTTAATAACAATGCTACTAGGTCTGTACGCGTGCCAACCGAAGAGCGGGGAACAAGCGGCAACCGAACCAACCACTGATCATGACTTGGTTGCGATGAACAATTTATTGGAGTCCGAAGCAGGCCAGATCGTTGCCAAAGCCATTGAGCATTGCGGAGGGTGGAATCAGTGGACGAAAACAACCACCCTCTCCTTTATAAAACGGATCCAACATCACGATTCCAGTGGTGCGGTTGATCGAGAAGTAAGCCAACTCCACCAGTATCAGCTTAGGCCGCAGTTCAAGGCAAGACTTACCTGGAAGCAAGGAAATGATGACTACATGATCATCAACAATGGCCAAAGTGCCTGGATGTACATTAACGGAGTGGAAGCCAAAGAAAAAGATAAAGTCAATTTGGCTTGGAATTCTTCTTATGGTTCGCACTATGTGATCTGTATGCCCTTTAAGTTGGCTGACCCAGGGACCATCTTGGCTTACGATGGAATAGACACCCTTTCTGGTGGTCAGGTGGTACATAATATTAAAGTCGACTATGAAGAAGGGGCCGGTAGTACCGGAGGCATGCATCATTGGAGGTATTTTTTTGATAAAGATACTTATGAGCCGGTAGCCAATTACCTTGATTACGGCGAGGGACATAGCTACACTGAGTATGGTCCTTTTTATGAAGTGGAAAATCTAATTGCTAATAAATGGCGGAAAAGTTATTCCAGCAATCCTGAAGAGGAAAAAATTCTATTGCGGACTACATACAACAATGATGACTTACAATATAACGTGGATTTGGACCCGGAGCTCTTTGAACCGTTGGCACAACCAAATTAAATGAGAGAAGCACCCAAAATATTGATCGCCGGTGTAGGCAACGAACTAAAGCAAGATGACGCCTTTGGTATTGAACTGGCGCGATCTTTATTAAAGGAAAATGGACTATCCCCCAACGTCAAGGTAATGGAAGTAGGAATTGGCGGCATTCATCTGGTCCAAGAACTCCATGAAGGATATGATGTTTTGGTGATTGCTGATGCAGTGGACTATGGTGGTGATCCAGGCCAAATATATTTGCGTAAGCTGGAGTCGATCGGAGATATTGAGGAAATGCCAACCCAGGAACAGAGAACCTTTCTAGCCGACATGCACTATACTAATCCTATCCGTGCGTTGATGTTGGCCAAAGCACTGAAAGTCCTACCTTCGCAGGTGATGATCCTTGGATGTGAAGCACAGAATCATGACGATTTTGCTATAGGCATGAGCAAGAAAGTAATAGCGGCAATACCGAAAGCCAAAGAGGTGATCAATCATTGGCTGCTTGATAATGAACTGATAAACAGTTAATAACGAAACATTAATTGTGCAGGAGCACAATTTTTAATAACTTATGTAAAAAGAATTCGAGATGGACCACAAAGCGATAAAAAAACCGGAGTTACAACCTAAAGAAGGTGTACAAAAGGTGCCTTTGTTATTTAGATGGGCGGTAAAAGATCTTACCAACCCGATCACAGTTAAAAGGGTTCAATTGGCTCAATCGCTATTGCTTGGACTGACATTTGTTGCGGTCTCGGTATGGGTTTATTACGGGTTTGTAAAGGGACCTACGGGAGTGGAAGTAAGAGCGGCCATGATAGACGCAGCAGGGGGTAAGGTTGCTTGGGATGGGATCAAGCAGGGCACCTTCACCCGTACCCAGCAACTGTACGAGGAAAATGGTAATGAATTGAAGAAGAAAGTGGAAACCTTCTTCTTCCAAAAAACCGACCACGGCACGAAAATGATGGTTAATGCTACTAACAAAGATGGCAAAGAGATCTGGGTAGGACAGGATGATCAGGGTTTTTGGGCTTCTGAAAACACTAAATCGGTAGACCCGATTGCTGCCGCTAAAGATGAGGGCATGATGTGCGACTCGAAGTTTTGCGATCCTATGTGTGCTGCCACCATGGCCTTCTACAGGTTTTCCATGCCATTCAAATTAAATGATCCGGGAGTCATTCCTCAGTCTAATGGGACAGCCACCTTAAATCAGGCAGAAATGAATATTCTGGATATCACTTACAAACCTGAAGTCGGAAAAGACAAGTGGGTTTTTTACGCTGACCAAGATGATGGCTTGATCCGGAAGATGGAATACCACAACAAATCCGACAATGGCCATACCCGGGCAGAAGAACTCTATTTTTCAGATCACCAAACTAAGGACGGGATCACTTTCGCCCATACCTGGACGCGGTACTGGAGCAATGGAAAGGTCATGGAACAATATACGTATTCGAATGTGGATTTCAGTTTGGATATGGCAGAGGACTTCTTTGATCGAGGTACCGATCGCCAGTTGGCTGGGATTTAATCCGGTAGGTCGTAACTACCTGAAATTAATTCAATTCCATATTCTCCACTAGCTTCCGCAAAGAAGTTACCAATTCCGTACCACGGTCTTCATCCATAATGGACTGACCCTTTAGATCAGCTTTTGAAACATTTGGGTCGAAATTGATGTACATTTCTACCGGCAGATCAATACTTGAGCAAAAT
>JBPCUG010000604.1:0-4619 GCA_051011275.1 Cyclobacteriaceae bacterium
GTCTATGAGTACGGGCAGTATTCTATCAGAGGTCCTTCAGAATTGACTGCGTCGGGGGAAGGCGCTGGTTCAGGTCTCGATCGTGAGTATGCTTTTCGCTGGAGCAATGGAATCTTCGAACCTATAACGTTATTTATCCCACAGTTTTACGGTGGTGCCAGCATTCAGTCGGTAGGTGCAGATTCCAATTTGGGCCAGGCTTTAAGGGATCAAGGGTTTCCCAGTGCTCAAGTAAAGGAACAAACCGACCAAGCCAGAACATATTGGGGACAACAACCCTTTACCGGCGGACCCTATTATGCAGGGGCAATAATTTGTTTTTTGTTTGTACTAGGTATCCTTTTTGCAGAAAAAAAATTGGTCTATTGGTTGGTAGCAGGAGTAGTACTTTCGATTCTACTTTCATGGGGTAAAAACTTTGAAAGTTTCAATTATTTTATGTTTGAGTATTTCCCGGGCTATAACAAGTTTCGCGCTGTATCTATGGCCATTATTGTAGCTTTGGTTTGTTTGCCCTTGTTGGGCTTCCTTGGTTTGGAAAATCTATTCAGGGAGGGCTTGACCAAAAAATCACAAAGGAAATTGTTGATTGCGGCAGCTATTCCCGGCGGGTTTGGACTACTTGTAGTCTTATTTGCCGGAATAGGTGATTTTATGGGAGCAAGTGACCAGGCAGGGCAACTACCGGAGTGGTATTTGGCTGCGATAAAGGCAGATAGAGAATCCTTAATGCGAACTGATGCTATCAGATCGTTGTTCTTCCTCATTGCATTTGTCGCTGTTCTAATTTTGTATTTTAAAAACAAGTTGAGTGCCTATCTCGCTTTACCAATATTAACAGCGCTAATATTAGTTGATGTATTTGCGGTCAGCAAACGATACTTAAATGAGGATGATTTTGAACGGAACCCAATTCGAAGTAATTTCCAACCAACTGAAGCTGATGCATTTATTCTAAAAGATCCTTCACCAAACTACCGTGTACTTACGTTGCTAGCGAGTCCTTGGTCTGATGCCAATACCTCCTACTACCATAAATCGCTTGGCGGTTACCATGGCGCAAAAATGCGGAGGTATAACGATTTGATAGAACACTGCATTACGCCGGAATTCAGTAGCCTAATACAATCACTAAGAGAAGGCAACACGGATTTAGGGGGTTTTGGCATAATTAATATGCTTAACACCAAATATTTGATTGCAGGTACCAGTCAAAATGCTGTTTTGAAAAACGATCATGCAAAGGGTAATGCGTGGTTCGCTTCGGGGGTAAGAGAGGTGCAATCACCGGATGAAGAAATCGCGGCCACTTGTGAAATAGCCACGGAAAGTATAGCAGTTATTGATGCTTCAAAGTTCAGTTATCCAAAGCAGTCAATAGGCCCTCAAGGTAACATTGAGTTAGTGGAATACAGTCCCAACTATTTAAAATATAGTTCGTCCAACCAGCAGCAGGGATTAGCCTTATTCTCAGAGATGTACTATCCCAAAGGTTGGGAAGCGACAATAGATGGACAGCCGGCAGATATCCTGAGGGCCAACTATATCTTTAGGGCACTCGACGTGCCAGCTGGGGACCACACTATTGAATTTTCTTTTAAGCCAGCCTCTTACTTCATCGGTAATCGAGTGATGATGGTAGCATCCATTCTTACGTTGCTGTTACTAGTTTTGGTTGTGTCCATTAGCATGAGAAAGATCTTATCACCAGTGCCTACTAATGAGCACGCAGCTTGAGTTATCTGTTGTTGTCTGCACCTTCAACCGACAGCGCTATTTGCTAAAAGCGTTAGAGCATCTGGGAGATCAAACCGCAGGTCACGCAAGCTATGAAGTGATCATTGTAGACAATAACAGTCCTGATGAAACGGAGCTCATGTGTCGCCAATATATAGATTGCCATCCCGATCTGAATATCCATTATTATAAAGAGTTACAGCAGGGTCACTCGTTTGCCAGAAATAGAGGGATAAAGGAGTCTTCGGGTAGTTACATTGCCTTTATCGATGACGATGCCTATGTTCGAAGCGACTATGTGGCTAACTTGATCAGTCATTTTGATGAACACCCTGACACAATGGCCTTAGGAGGAAAGATCCTTCCCATTTATGAAACCCAAGAGCCGGCTTGGATGTCAACATATTTGTTGCCGCTGGTAGCAGCTTTAGACATGGGAGAAAAACCTAAACCCTTTAAAGGTACTAAATATCCTATCGGCGCCAATATGGCTTTCCGAAGTGAATGTTTTGTCCGTCACGGGTTATTTGATCCGGATTTTGGCAGAAAAGGGGATAGTTTGGAAGGAGGTGACGAGAAAGAGTTGTTCCTTCGATTGAAACGACACCAAGAAACGATCTACTATGTCCCTACTGTGGTGGTAGATCATATTATCCCGGAGCGTCGCTTGCAAAAGGAATATATAAAAGGGTTGGGCACAGGGGTAGGCAGCACTGAAAGAAGAAGGGTAAGCAAGCTTTCAATTTCAGCAAAACTTTTCAAAATCTGGGAGGAGGTTTACAAAATGGCCGGGACCATTGTCTTATCCTTGCTATATTGCCTAAGTTTGCAGTTTTCAAAGGCTAAAATGTTAATCAGGTTTAGATTCTGGGTATGGCAGGGCCTATTCAGAGGTTGAAAGCAATATTATTTCTTCAAACGGCACTTAGCAAATTCGGTGACCTGCTTTTAACCCTGATAAGGGTGACGCTTCTTTCTAAATTCAAGAGCGTACTACCAGACGACCAGCAATATAAGGAATGTGTGATTCTTGGAAACGGTCCCTCACTTAATGATACCCTGGAGAAATGTCCTGATTTTTTGGAGGGTCGTGCCCTTTTTGCAGTCAACTTTTTTGCTCGAACCAGCGCCTTCGAAAAGCTACAACCAAAGTATTACGTCATTTGCTCTCCCGAATATTTTGTTGGAGAACAAAAAAAAGAATGGGTAGAGGACAGACTTAAAACTTTTAAGATATTAGCTGAAAGTACGCGATGGGAACTACACTTGTTCGTACCCACTTTAGCTAAAAAAAACAAGGAATGGCAAAGGATCTTGGAAACTAATACTAACATTAAAATCTTCTACTTTAATAATACTCCAGTTGAGGGCCCACCAGCCTTTCGTCATTTTCTTTTCCGAAAAAACCTTGGTATGCCTCGCCCCCATAATGTGTTAATCCCTAGCATCTTTTTGGCGTTGAATCTTGAATTCAAGAAAATTTATCTTGCTGGAGCAGATCATTCATGGACCAGAGAGATCAGTGTAAACGATCAGAACCAAGTCCTGATCGGTCAGAAGCATTTTTATGACGCTGAAACAACGCAGGAAACTCTTGGCAAGAATAAACCTGCTGCGCAAGCGATGTATCTTGGAGGGACCAATCAAACTAGAAAGCTTCATGAGGTTTTGATTAAATTTGTACGATCCTTTCAATCCTATTGGGTACTAAAAAGCTATGCAGCTTCCTTAGATGCCTCTATCATCAATATTACGCCTGGATCCTACATTGATGCATTTGAAAGACTGAAACCATAGGAAGATGGGAAACGAACAACTGCGACAGCACCTCAACTTTACTTTTCGGCATCGCCTTAGATGGTGGTATTACAAAAGAAAACTCAAGCATTGTGGTAGAGGCATATTTTTTGATCACAGCATCGAGATCATGAGGTATCCGCAGAATATCTCCATCGGAGAAGGTGCGGTAGTAAAGGAAGGAGCAAAGGTTTGCAGCTGTAACAAACAAGCACAGATATCTATCGGGGCCAATACCACCGTTGGGTACCACACCTATATATTTGCATCCAACCGAATTGAGATTGGCGATAATTGTTTGATCGCGCCATTTGTCTATCTGGTAGATAGTGATCATGGTATCGAAAGAAACCAATTAATAAATAAGCAACCAAACATTACGGCTCCAATACTTGTGGGTAATGATGTATGGATAAGTACTGGGGCCAAGGTGCTGAAAGGAGTCAGAATTGGAGATGGTGCGGTTATCGCGGCAGGTGCTCTAGTAAATGAAGATGTATCTCCTTATACTATCGTCGCCGGGACTCCAGCAAAAACCGTTGGTACAAGGAAATGAAAATTGGGGCTATTATTCTTTGTCGGTATTCTTCAACAAGGCTTCCAGGGAAGATCCTAAAGTCGATTTCGGGTAAGCCCATCCTTCAATACATCTTGGAGAGACTGGATGAATCCAGTACAATTACCCAAATAGTGGTGGCAACCTCCAATGATCCCTCTGATAGACCTATCGTCGACTTTTGTGAGGGAAACGGAGTCAAGTGTTATACAGGATCGTTGGAAAACGTTTCCCAGCGTTTTCTGGAAGCCGCTATCTCTTTTGATTTGGATTATGCCATTCGAGTCAACGGAGACAATTTATTTGTTGATGCCCAGATCATCGATAAAATGTCAAAAAGTTTAGAAAAGAATCGTTACGATTTCATCTCCAATGTTCCAAAGAGAACTTTTCCAATCGGTATGAGTGTGGAAATTGTAAGGACTGATTTCTATAGAAATCAACTGGTCAACTTTGCCGCCTCCTCTGACTACGAGCACGTGACCCAGTACCTGTATAATAACCCTGATCTTGGAAATTATCATTTTGT
>JBPCUG010000605.1:0-4939 GCA_051011275.1 Cyclobacteriaceae bacterium
TGAATGCGCGTTTCATTATCGATAGGTAGATATTCTATGCCAGCCATCTCAGCAAAATCTTCCAAATATTCAGCAGTTAAGGATTGACTATAACAGGTATGGTGGGCACCTCCGGCAAGGATCCAGGCAGTGGCAGCGGTGCGTAAGTTGGGCTTGGGTTTCCATAGGACTCTGGCCACAGGCAATTTTGGTAGTGGCTCAGGAGCATTAACTGCTTCTACCTCATTAGCCAATAGTCTAAAACGGTTGCCGATATCGATGATCGAAACATTTATGGCAGAGCCACCTGCAACATCAAATACCAACCGTACCGGATCGGCCTTACCTCCAATACCTAATGGATGGATCTCACAAGAAGGTTTGCCGTTTGCAATCGATTCACATATTTCTAGCATATGAGATCCCAATACATTCATTCCATGAGGATCGAAATGGTAGGTATAGTCTTCCATAAAAGAGTTGCCACCTTTTAGCCCGGCACCCATGACTTTCATCGCTCGCACTAGGGCTGCGGTTTTCCAATCTCCTTCCGCTCCAAATCCATAACCCTTAGCCATCAATCTTTGGATCGCGATCCCTGGCAATTGATTCAATCCGTGGAGGTCCTCAAAAGTATCGGTAAACCCCTTGAAGTTGCCATCTTCCAAAAATGCTTTTAACCCCAGTTCAATTTTCGCGGCCTCTCTTAAACTTTCTCTTTGATTACCGCTAGCTCGCAGGGAATCAGACATCTGGTAGGTGTCATCGTATTCGGCAACTAGTCTACTAATTTCCTTCTCGCCAATATTATCAATATACGTAGCTAGGTCACCCATTCCGTAACCATTAACCGAGTATCCAAACTGTATTTCTGCAGAGACCTTATTGCCTTCGGTAACCGCAACCTGTCGCATGTTGTCACCAAAGCGGGCAAACTTAGCGCCTTGCCAGTCAGACCAAGCACCAGCGCATCGCGTCCAGATACCCAACTGCCTATGTATGGTTTCGTCTTTCCAGTGACCGGCCACTACCTTACGCCTGATCCCCATCCGTGAGGTTATAAATCCAAATTCCCTTCCTCCGTGAGCCGACTGATTGAGGTTCATGAAGTTCATATCAATCTTCGACCATGGTATGTCGCGGTTGTATTGAGTATGCAAATGGAGTAACGGCTTGTGAACATTCTTTAATCCGTTGATCCACATCTTGGCTGGCGAAAAAGTGTGCATCCAGGCGATCAGACCAATACATTCTTTTGCACTATTTGCTTCCAGGCAAAGTTGGGTGATATCTTCTGTGGTAGTCAAAACCGGTTTGAAAATAACTTTTACCGGGATCTCGTTTGTTTGAGCAAGGGCTTCTGCTATTTCAGTAGCATGTTCAGCTACTTGATCGAGGGTTTCTTGACCATATAAGTGTTGACTTCCAGTAACGAACCAAATCTCCTGATTTTTTAGGTTTATCATGTTTAACCTGTAAAAAACAAATAAGCTGCTATGATCAAAAGGACTACCAGCACAGACCATACGACATCACTAGTAGTGTAGCTGGCTTTGGTGCTCGCTCTTTGCTCATCAGTCAAGGTGCCAAAAGTCAATCCGCTGATCTTTTCGTATGCAGGTACTTCGGTGAGCCGGCTTACTATTATCATTACGGCTGCACTTACAATCAAAATAAGAATGCTGTAGTATTGAAAAAAGATATTATTTACCACCCACAAGAAAGAGCCTTCTTCATACACATGGCCGGAAAGGGCTACTGGGGTATCAACAATCAAACGGAATAATCCCATAACAAAACCGACCCCTAGTGCTGCCAAACACCCGTTGGCATTTAGCCTTTTGTTGAAGATGCCAAAGAAAAAGACGACAAAGATGGGTGGCGCCAAGTATCCCTGCACGCTTTGCAGGTAATCATACAGCCCCCGACTTCCTTGTATGACCGGAATCCATAACAGTCCGATCACTACCATTACGCCAGTGGCGATGCGACCGATGCGTACCAGATTATGCTCTGAAGTATTGGGTCTAAACTTGGAATAAAGATCCATGGTGAATAGCGTGGAGGAGGCATTAAATACTCCAGCTAGTGAGCTCATTAATGCAGCTAGCAAACCGGCCACAACAATCCCTCTGATGCCTGCCGGTAGTATGGTGGCAACTAATAAAGGAAAGGCTTGTTGTGCGTTAGCATTGATCACATTGCCATCAGTGTCTAAAAGAGCGCTGCTTATGGTCTCTATTTTTCCACTGGCGGCCAGAGCAAAACAGATCAAACCTGGTATAATGAAAATGAACACCGGCAAAAGCTTGAAGAAGGCAGCGGCGATGGTGCCCCTTCTTGCTTCAGTCAAGCTAGAGGCTCCTAGCATCCTTTGTACGATATACTGATCCGTACACCAGTACCATAGGCCGATGATGGGCGCGCAAAACAGCATTCCCAACCAGGGATAATTGCCATTGAAATACCAGGCCATTTGAGTACTTGTTTTTACCGGCGCCCAGGTTCCATCCAAGCCTTCCGGTACCAATGGTTTCCAGAGATTGAACATTTCCGAACCGGCAATGCTTTTTAATTCTCCCCAGCCCCCTAGAGCTTTTAGTCCGTAGTAAGTAACTAGTACCGAACCGAAGATCAAAATGATGGTTTGTATGGCCTCGGTATAGGCCACTGCGCGTAGTCCTCCCATGATGGTATAAACCCCAGTCAAAATAATTACCAAAATGGATCCCACCCAGAAGCTATTCAACCCAAAAACGTTTAGCTCTGGCAGCAATACACCAAACACAATGCCTCCCGCAAAGATGCCAACTGCAACTTTTGTTAAAACATAGGCCACCAATGAGATTAGAGAGACTACCCACCTAGCTGTTGGCGAAAAACGCTTTTCCAAAAACTCAGGCATAGTATAGATCTTAGAGCGCATGTAGAACGGCGCCAGCACCCAGCCCAGCACTAACAAACACCAAGCATGCAGCTCGTAATGGGCCAGTGCAACCCCATCGGTGGCACCTGATCCGGCCAAACCAACAATATGTTCGGAACCAATATTAGAGGCGAAAATTGAAGCGCCCACCACAAACCAACCAAGGTTCCTTCCGGCTAAAAAGTAGTCATCAGAGGTATCACTTTTTTGCCGAATGACCCACCAGGCAATCCCAAGTATCAAGGTAAAATAAGCGGCGATTACGATCCAATCAATTGTAGCTAGTACGGACATATTTTAGGTATAAGGATAAATTTATTTGATATACATATTGAGTGTATGATTCCTATGATTGACCATAGTAGGAATCTTTTCCATGCTTGCGCTGGTAATGTTTGGCAATCAATGTTTCTTTCAATCTTGGGGCTTCGGGATTTATGCTTCGAGCTAAAAAAGCCATTTTAGCCAGTTCCTCCAATACCGCACTGTTGTGCACCGCTTTATCTCCGGTTTTGCCCCACGTAAAAGGAGCATGGTTGGCTACCAAGATCATTTCCACTTCTTTATAAGAAAGGTTTTGTTCCTTAAGGGCATTGATGATCTGAAACCCTGTTTCGTTTTCATAATCTCCTTCTATCATTTCATCACTCATCACCGGGGCACAAGGTACATCAGTAGTGAGGTAATCAGCATGGGTAGTGCCCATAATAGGGATATCTTGCTGGGCTTGAGCCCAGGCAGTAGCGTAAGTCGAGTGAGTATGCACAATACCTCCAATGCCTTCCCAATGCTTATATAATACTGCGTGGGTCTTAGTGTCCGAAGAAGGGTTAAGATCACCTTCTACCACATTACTGTCGAAGTCTACGATTACAATATCATCTGGTCTTAGATCATCATAAGCGACCCCGCTTGGCTTGATAGCAAAGACCTTATCTTTCCGATCCACCACGCTGGCATTGCCGAAAGTGAAGAGGACCAGACCCAAAGCTGGGAGGCGCATGTTACACTTATAGGCGTTCTCTTTTAATGCATTGTATTTGCTCATTGCCTTTAATAAATCTAAAGTTGATCTTCTACGAACCGTCCCAAAGCTGCAAATCGATGGTATAGTTGTTGATATTTTGTGATGTTTTCTTGACGTGGCTCATAGGTAGTATCGAAGCCGCCTCCCATATTATCTTTGGCTTCAGCTACGTTTTGATAGAGACCTGCAGCCGTTGCTGCAAACATAGCTGCACCCAGTGCACAGGTTTGCTCCGACTTGGCAATCTTGATCGGCCGGTTCAGAACGTCAGCCATGGTTTGCATAATGAAAGGTGATTTTTTAGCTACTCCTCCCAGCCCTATGATACCTTCTATTTTTACCCCCTCTTCTTCAAACCGCTCCACAATTTTTTTAGCTCCAAAACAGGTAGCCTCAACCAGTGATTTGAATATTCGGGGTGCGTTACTACCTAAGCTAAGTCCGGTGATGGCGCCTTTTAGAGATTGGTTTGCGTCGGGAGTTCTTCTACCGTTAAGCCAATCCAACGCTACCATTCCTGTTTCATCGACAGGGATCTTTGCGGCTTTCCCTGAAAGTAAAGGAATGATCTTTTCAATGCTTTCTTTGATCAGGGCCTGCTTGGTAGACTCATCTAGGCTTTCAGATTGTGCTACTATTTCTTGCAAAGGCCAGGCAATTAATTTGCTGAACCAAGCATAAATGTCACCAAACGCTGATTGACCTGCTTCCATCCCCAGCATACCGGGAACAATGGATCCATCGACTTGCCCGCAGATTCCGGAAATCAGTTTGTTTCCCATTTCCGCGTTGGGGGCTATCAACATATCACAAGTAGAAGTACCCATTACCTTGCTTAAGTAATAGG
Organism: Cyclobacteriaceae bacterium; assembly: GCA_051011275.1. Taxonomy (GTDB): domain Bacteria; phylum Bacteroidota; class Bacteroidia; order Cytophagales; family Cyclobacteriaceae; genus JBPCUG01. Next base: position 4,780 of record JBPCUG010000605.1, read on the forward strand.
GAATGATCTCGCCACCAACTGCTCCCATATGGGCATCAAAAGCGCCTACGCCTACTACCACATCTTCATTGAGGCCCAGGCGTTTTGCCCATTCGGGAGATAATGTTCCAGCTGGTTCATCTGAGGTATAGGTATCATCGAAAAGTCGACCCCTTAGCCC
>JBPCUG010000606.1:0-2833 GCA_051011275.1 Cyclobacteriaceae bacterium
GATGATTGGCATTTAGATATAAGAACCCTGCACCTTTTGGACCGTGGAATTTGTGAGCCGAACCAACCATGCAGTGTATTGATAGCTCCTGCAAGTCGTGCTGGTAGTGGCCGACTGATTGGACCGTATCGGAGTGAAGCACCGCATTGTACTTAGCACAGAGCCTTCCTATAGCTACCAGATCATTTAAATTTCCAATCTCATTATTCGCTTCCATCAAGGACACTATCGAAGATGTACCCTCCGACAATAAACTTTCCAGTTGATGATGATCAATTCGTCCTTTATTGTCTACTTCCAGCATCGTTAGTTCAAAGGAACCTGCACTAGCCAGATTTTCCAAAGTATGTAATACTGCATGGTGCTCAAGGGGAGAGGAGATCACTCGTTTAAACTTTCCCGAACTTATTGAGCAAACCAACGCTGTATTATCCGCTTCGGTACCCCCAGAAGTAAAAAAAACTTCCGAAGGAGAGGTATTTAATAGATCGGCAATTGTCTTTCGCGCAATTTCTATTGCAGATCGTGATTTTCTACCAAATGTATGGATCGATGAGGGGTTCCCATAAAACTCAGTCATATAAGGTTTCATGGCCTCAAAAACCTCAGGGTCTATTGGTGTGGTGGCGGCATTGTCGAAATAAACTTCCATTACTTAATTTGCTATGATCTCTTTGATATCAGAAATGATCTTGTTTGCTAGATGCTCCGCAGTAGCAATTGAGTCAGACTCGGAGTAAATTCGAATTATTGGTTCCGTATTAGACTTTCTAAGGTGGACCCATTCCTTTTCGAATTCAATTTTCACTCCGTCGATATTGTTTATCGGCTGCTTTTCGTACTTCTCACTTATCGATGCCAAAATGCCATCCACATCAATCTCCGGTGTTAATTCAATCTTGTTCTTTGAAATATGGTAGTTAGGATAGGAAGCTCTCAAAATCGAAGCAGGCTTACCAAAATGAGCAAGTTTGGAAAGAAACAATGCTATTCCGACCAGAGCGTCCCGTCCATAGTGTAGATCAGGATATATGATTCCACCGTTGCCTTCGCCTCCGATCACAGCTTTGTGAGCTTTCATCTCAGCAACCACATTGACTTCTCCCACTGCTGAGGCAAAATGTTTTCCTCCATGCTTTTCGGTAACATCTCGCAAAGCCCTGGTAGAGCTTAAGTTAGAAACTGTATTTCCCTTTTTATTCTCTAAAATATAATCAGCAACTACAACCAAGGTGTATTCTTCGCCAAAAGGTTCTCCATCACCACAAACCAAAGCCAAGCGGTCAACATCCGGATCTACAACGATTCCCAGGTCAAAGTCACCATGAGCCACATCTTGGCAAAAATGAGTAATATTTTCAGGTATGGGCTCAGGGTTATGGGGAAAGTGGCCAGTGGGCTCGCAATAAAATTCGCCAATTTGATCAACACCGAGGGCCTTTAAAAGCATTGGCACCGCTAGTCCTCCTGTTGAGTTGACCCCATCCACAGCAATCTTAAAGTTCCGTTCTTTGATAGCCTTTAGATCTACCAAGGGAAGTTGAAGGATCTTATCAATGTGCTTAAGCACATAACCTTGATCCATTTCATAGGAGCCCAGCTGTTTGACCTCAGCAAAGGCAATAGAATTGCTCTCTGCCAATGACAAGATCGCTTGGCCATCCTGTGCAGAAATGAACTCACCTTTTTGGTTTAGCAATTTCAAAGCGTTCCATTGCACTGGATTGTGACTAGCCGTAATAATAATCCCACCTCCGGCTTTTTCCATAGTCACTGCCATTTCTACTGTTGGGGTAGTAGACAAACCCAGATCCAATACATCGATACCCAAACCCTGTAAGGTACTACTCACCAGTTGCGATACCATTTTGCCTGAAGGCCGAGCGTCTCTCCCAATCACTAAACGCTTTAAACTGGAATTTTCCAGCGCCCAATGTCCAAAAGCTGCGCTGAATTTCACTATGTCGATTGGGGTGAGTGAATCACCGGTTACCCCACCAATAGTGCCTCTAATTCCGGAAATGGATTTAATTAAAGTCATATACAGCGCTTGAATAAACGATGCAATTTAGCAAAATAAAATATAGGATATGATGGGAAAATCTGATTTATCCCTGGGTAAATATTAGCTATTTAAACTTTGAAAGCACTTTTTCAACCTCCGATTTGGGGTTGGCGCAGGCATCTCCGGGTTCTACATTTTTACCGCAGTAACCGCAAGTTGTTCCTTCTTTGTTGAGAAATGGACTTTGGGAAGCGCAAGTACCTTTGAACTCACCACCTTTTAAAAACAACAGCCGCACTGACATGAGTACAAAAAATAGTGCTATAAAGCCGATTCCTAACAGTACGGTGGTCATAATTGTGTAGATTTGATCAAAATTAATCAATTTCTTAGGTAACAACCAATACTCCTCGAAAGTTCTAGATCGAGATTCGCCCAAACTATGAAAGAAATTCCTGTTTCTCCGGATCCACGCCGCTCGGAAAAATTAGCTGCATTTGACCGCTTGCTCACCATTATGGATCAGCTTAGGGAAAACTGCCCATGGGATAAAAAACAAACCATGGAAACCCTTCGTCACCTAACCATTGAAGAAACTTATGAGCTCTCCGACGCAATACTTGAAAAGGACCTTAAAGAAGTAAAAAACGAATTGGGAGATCTGATTTTGCATATCGTGTTTTACGCTCGGATTGCTTCTGAAGAACAACAATTTGACATAGCTGATGTACTGGAAGGGATTTGCGAAAAACTGATCCATCGACATCCCCATATCTATGGTGACGTGGACGCTAATGATGAAGAAACGGTGAAACGCAATTGGGAAAG
>JBPCUG010000607.1:0-3012 GCA_051011275.1 Cyclobacteriaceae bacterium
ATTGTATCCGGAACTAGTGCCTTTGGTTGATCAATCAGTTCATCTTTTATTGATGGAGAAATTCAAACTGGGTTTGTTCGAAGATCCTTATGTCGATGTAGATGCAGCTGAAAAAATTATTGGCAAACCGGAATTCCAGAAGCAGGCCAATCTGGCTTTGCAAAAATCAATCGTACTATTGAGGAATGAAGCACAGGACCAATCCACCTTACTTCCTCTCAAGGCAAAGACCAAGGTATATTTTGAATCTTATCGTCAAAGCAGGGAGCAATCACCAAGCAATGTGCTTCAGCCGGAGGCAAACAATTGGGAAGTAGAATTTGTAACTACACCTAAAGAAGCAGATGTCGTTTTGCTTTGGGTTATGCCCAAGTCCAAGTCCCTTTTTGAGTCGGATGGATCGCCGCTCTATTTATCCCTAAGCAATAATGGGGTGGATGTAAAATATGTCAATCAATTGACTGCTAATAAACCAACCATATTAGTCATCAACTACACTAATCCTTGGGTGATTGATGAAGTTTACGACAATTCAACTACAAACATCAGAGGAGTGCTAGCTACCTTTGGTACTACTTATGAAGCGTTACTAGATGTAGTAACAGGCAAGTTTGCTCCAACTGGAAAAATGCCTTTCTCAACCCCTATTTCCGAAGAGCTTGTGGCAAACCAAAAATCAGATGTTCCAGGATATTTGGAGGGAGATGATTATGCCTTGTTTGATTTTGAGGAGGGGTTGGGTTATTGACTTGCTAGTTTGTAGCAGTGTAGCGTTTATCCATCTCTATTGGAGGAATATACACCACTAATGGCGTATAATCGCATGTTGTGCCCGCATTAATATGTATGTAGTAGGCATTTACTAAAGGCCGCTGTCGACACAAAGGAGCGGCCGTTGGAGAATTTAACCTTGATTTCATAAATCATCATAGAGTCATTTTCCTTGCTGTAATATTTCTTAAATTGTCTTCTAAAGATCAAATGAATTTCGTAGGACTTCCATACTTCTTTCTTTTTGCATTAGAGCTTCTGTTATTTATCAGTTGTTACCCTCAAACTCAATCCGAACATTGCTTTTCAATAGTAAATTACTCTATTGAAGACGGTCCAGAAAGTATCAGAATTGCAAATATCAATCAGGATAACTATCCGGACTTGATTGTGGCAAGTATCAAAAGCGATAATCTAACCGTGCTGCTGAATAATGGGAAGGGGCAGTTTAATGAGGCCACTGGCTCGCCTTTTTTTGCAGGAAATGTACCCCAGGACATTTCAGTTGGTGATTTTAATAACGATAGTCATATGGACTTGGCCATTGCTAACCACGAAGTGGATTATATAACTGTACTAGAAGGTGATGGCGAAGGTGGATTCAGGCCTATGCCAGGGTCTCCCTTTTCTGTACAAAGCAAACCTCATGTACATGGCATCGCCAATGGAGATTTTAATGCTGATGGTCTACTTGACTTGGTAGTAGATAGCTGGGAGGACCATAAAATGGAGGTACTATTTGGAAATGAGGACAAAGGATTTTATACGCCCGGATCGCTATTTGATGTTGGGCCGATTATGACCATTCCGAGATTTCGAGTTATAGATGTAAATCGGGATGAAAATCCAGATATACTCATAACCTCTCAAGGGGGAAAATCTGTAACCATAATGTTTGGAGATGGGAAGGGAGACTTTGCTCAGGCTCCATACTCTCCAATTTTAGTAGCTGGCCATGTCTATTCTGTAGCGATAAAAGACATTAATAAGGACGGTGTATGGGACCTCATAATTCCACATACAAGTGGTCAAGACAGTACGGATTTTGATGGACTAGCTATTTTCATGGGAAGAGAAAATAGTACTTTTAAAGCAAGTGATACTCATCTTTCTTTCAATGATCATTTCTTTGTCAATGTTGGTGTTGGAGATGTAAATGCCGATACCTGGGATGACGTAATTTTGCTCAACCAAAAAAAGCATAGCTTAACCATTGTATGGGGAAGCAATAAAGGTTTATCAGAAGTGTCTTACCCTTCAGTACCAGTCGGACGCCAACCGTTTGGTATGGACGTTGGTGATCTCAATCAAGATGGCAAAGTAGATATTGTAACTACCAGTACAGTTAATAATGAGTTGTTGATTTTGCTTAGCCTCTGTGAATAAAGGTTAATTGGTGAATGACGACTTTTTGGCCGAAAGCTGACTTTTAAAAAATTCACATTATCAAAATAACGGGCTTATTTTTTGAATTGACGAGCGAAAATGCCAAAAATGAATTAGCGAATCTGTAAACGGAAATTGGGAAGTACTTTGAAATCCAGCACTACGCATAGCCCAGGCCGTTGTCCTCGACGCATAAAGAATAAGTAACTCAAAGCCCCTCAACCACCCTCTGTAATTTCCCTCTCACCTCGCCTGCTATCTTTTCCAACCCTAAATTCTCCACCGCCTGCATGGAAGCTTCAGGGTCCACCGCAGCTACTTCCACTACTCCGGGTGAAAGCTCTTGAACGATCACATTGCAAGGTAGCATGGTACCAATCTTATTTTCGGAGGCCAGCGCTTGGTAAGCAAACTGCGGATTGCAAGCACCCAGGATCTTATACTTTCGAAAATCGACGTCCAGCTTTTTCTTGAATGTTTCTTTGAGGTCAATTTCCGTTAAAACACCAAAGCCTTCCTCCTTCAAAGCGGCTGTCACTTTTTCTATTGCAGCGTCAAAATCTTCGTTAAGTGTTTTGTCGAAGTAATACTTCATGGTCAAAAATTTGCTATCGAATATTACTGTGCCGTATAGCCACCATCAATAATGAGTTCTTCTCCGGTGACAAACTTAGCCTCGTCGGAAGCCAGGTATAAAATACCATAAGCGATATCATCCGGCTCACCCATATGGCCAATTGGCTGCAAAGCGTCCATGGTTTTTCGCGCCTCCTCAAGTGTACCTTGCCCCTCTAGATACTCCTCAACCATTGGGGTCCATACATAGCCGGGGTGCACGGAATTAACCCTAATACC
>JBPCUG010000608.1:0-2536 GCA_051011275.1 Cyclobacteriaceae bacterium
CAGTTAGGGTGTGCTCTCCGTCAACCAAATTGTCATAGCTAAACTCTTCTAAAGCTCGGCGATAGTCCTTAAAATTATCGAATCTGGCAATTTCGGAGCCATCCAGAAGTACCGAGATACTAGCAATTTCTATGTCATCGGTTACTTCTATGTCAACATCCAATGAAGTAACTTCTTCAAAAACTTTTATGGCCAGGCCTTCAGATGGGGAATTAATAATGATCTGGGGCGCGGCAGCATCGGTACCCTGGGGGACCTCGCTGATGGAGTCTATTCCATTGTCACATCCATGGAAGAAAGCGACGGTGATCAAACATATAAATATATATCTTAAATTTTTCATCTTTTCCAAATTGTTAGTTAGTTATTTAATTCCCCTAAAATAGGAAACTGATCTACCTGCGCCTGCGGATAGGGAAGGAAACTCTTGTCTTCCGAAAAAGTTCGCCCGTCATAACTCAATTCACTGAATCTACCCAATCTTAGCATATCAAAATAGCGTTTTCCCCATTCCATACTAAGTTCCGCATACTTCTCGTCAATGACCTGATCCAGGGTAACCCCCGATAAATTTGGCATACCGGCCCGAGCTCTCACCAAATTAACGGCCTGATCTATACTCATTCCGGAACCGCTTGCTCCTTGTGCTATGGCCTCGGCGTACATTAACAGAATTTCCGCATATCGGATGATGTTAAAGTTCTTATTACTCCCGTAGTCCGTTCTGCCTGGAATCAACTGATTGGAAGGCAAATAGTGCTTGCCGCTTGCAAAGAGCGCACGGGCATAATCCTCGAAGACATCGCCGTCCCTCGTGGTATTGGAAACAAAGGCTGGTAGGGTAGCGTAGGCGGGGTCCGTTTGGATTTCCGTAATACCCCTGTCCGTAAACAGTACACTGGTTTCGAGACGTACGATCTCGCCCCGATCCAGCATAAACTTGATAAATTTCATGCTGGGTTCAAAGAACCCCCAACCACTAGCGGCGCCGTCAACAGCCGGCGTCCAATTCTGTGGGCCGTAGGGTGCATATAAGTGCGCTGCACGATCGCCCTCACCTTGGCCGAAATCGGAATATTGTAAATCGAGAATACTCTCATCACTCAGTTTTCCCGGTGTTTTGAAAAGCTCGTAAAAATCTGGAAACAAGCTGAACTTTCCAGAATTGATGATTTGCCCAGCAGCATCCGCTACTGCTTGGTAGTTTTTTAATTCTTGATTTGCAAGGGCTTTTATGGCCAGTGCGGTATATCTGGTAACACCACCAGGAACGTCAGTGCGTTGATTGGGGCGCATATCGGGTAGGAAGGGGATAGCTTCATCCATTTGATCGGAGAGGTGTTGCATCACCTGGGCCTGCGTAGGTACTTCCGTTAAATCCCTCAGTGAACCAGTGTCTGAGGACTCCGGGATAAAGACGTCTCCCCAAGTTTGAGATATGTGAAAGAGCATAATGGCCCTTAGCACCTTGATCTCAGCGATATATTGGTTTCCCAGGGCGATTCCGGCATCATCGGCAAATTCCTGAAATCTGCCAATTTGCTCCATGCCAGTATGAGCAGAAATAACATCCAAATAAATTTGCTCCCATAGGGAATTATACATCCAGTAATCTTTGTTATAATTGAAGATATCTGTCTCTGCATAATCCTGCTGGTCTCCGAGACCTCCGGCATTCACATCATCTCCTCTTACGGCAATGAGAAGGGGTTGCTCCCATCCCCTAGATTGAAAAGCCTCATACGCCCCTATAAGCGATAGTTGCATATCCTCAGTCTTGGTAAAATCTGTACCTCCCGCAAAATTATTATTCAGCTCCGGTTCGTTCAACTTACTCGTACATCCTAAAATAGCCAATACGATCAGGGTCAAAGGAATGGTCAATTTAATTTTCTTAAATAATTTCATAGTAGCTTTTTTTAAATTTTAATATTTACTCCAATGGTATACACGGCTGGTACGGGGTAAGTTTGATTATCTACACCATTAGCCACCTCAGGATTGAATCCGTTGTAGTTGAATATCGTCAGCGGTTTTTCCGCCGTTAGGTAGATTCTGGTTTGAGGAATTCCTTTAAGGTCTCCCTTTTTATTGATGGTATACCCTAAAGTAATATTTTGTATCCTAAAAAAGTCCCCGTCCTCCACATAATAATTACTTAGCCGTTGGTTCCAGCCTTTACGCACGCCTGCAGACGAAGGGTAGCTATTGGTAGTACCTTCGCCATGCCAGCGATTAATGGCAAAATCACGGTCCCAATTGGTATCGTTCGTAAAGATCACCTCCCCACGTTTGCGGTTTAAAATTTTGTTTCCGCCCTGGCCAGTAGCGCTGGCCGAAAAGTCGAATCCTTTATAATCAAACCCAAGGTTAAACCCGAAGGAATACGAGGGTAAAAAAGAACCCAGTACTTTTCTATCGTCATCCGTGATATCGCCATCCCCATTAATATCCCTGTACCTAAAATCCCCTGGTTCCAGGTTATTGGCCACGGCAACTGGATCTGCCTGAATTTCCGCATCATTTTGATACACTC
>JBPCUG010000609.1:0-4530 GCA_051011275.1 Cyclobacteriaceae bacterium
GCTATTTGATCGGCAATATTCTTGGCTACATCGGTCTGCAGTTGAAAGATGTCTTCGGCTTTACGTTCATAGCGCTCCGACCAAATATGCCGGTCCTGCGGGGCCTCTATCAACTGGATGGTGAGTACAATTTGGTCACCTATTTTTTGGCCGCTGCCTTCTATAAAATAGTTAACGTCCAATTCCTTTCCGATCTCCCGGATCGTTTCAGGGTTTTGCCGGTACTTTTCCATACTGGTTCTGCTGACCACTCTCAGATCTTCAATTTTTTGCAAGTGATTCAGTATGGCCTCCATCAGCCCGTTGATAATGTACACATTTGAAGAGTCGTTGCTATCATTTTGAAAAGGCAAAACGGCAATGGACTTCTCCAGGGGTTCCGGTGCTGATCGTGGCTGGAGCCATATAAAAATAAAAACGACAAGGGCCAAGACAACAGCTGCTATTAAGGATTTGACTGGCACCTTCCTAACATTTTGTCTATCGGTTGGGCTTGCTTCCATTTCCTCTTCTTTCATCTTGCCCAATTCTCCCGGTGGATAACCATATTCATCCTTAAAACATTTAATGAAATAGGAAGTACTATTGAAGCCCACTTTATAAGCTACCTCAGAAATGGTGAGCGAATGATCTCTTAATATTTCCTTGGCTTCTTGTAAGCGCACCTTCCGGATCAGCTGACTGACCGAAAGTGATGTAATACTTTTAACCCTGCGAAGCAGGTTTGACCGGCTCATGTTGACCTCCCCAGCCAATTCGGAAACCCCGAAGTGCTCATCTGAAAGATTCTCTTCAATCTTTGAGATCACCTTTTGTAAAAACTTATCCTTTATGGTTGAAAAATCCGTCATTTCGAACAGAAGATGCTTAGTCTCGACAGCCTACAATGATAAACGAAACGGTTGCTAATTCAAAGTCTTTTTCCATGGGTCATAGCCCCTGAATGCGTCATAATTTATAGACCTGCATCATAGTTTCAACACCCGGTTGAAACTTGATAGACTTCGCCGCATAGGTGTTTAGAGCCTTCTGATTGCCTGATTAGCTTTGTGGTATGAACGAAATGTGAAACAAAAACCATTGATATCATGAAAGCTCTAAAAACAATCTCAGTACGAAATACAATCAATTCGACCCTGATAGCCAGTCTTTTATTTATGCTGGCCTGCTCCGGTGAACAGGGAAAAGAATTAGTAGCATCTGCTAAAAACCAAACACCTTCAATGACTATTCATGAAGCGGCATTTACAGGTAATGTAAAGGTTATTGAGGAGTATGTTAAAACAAAAACTGATCTGAATGAGAAGGACGCTTATGGCTCTTTGCCATTGACTATTGCCGCAACCTTTGGTAAGACGGAAGTGGCTAAGGCCTTAATAGCAGGTGGCGCTGATCTTAATGCGCGCAGTGGTGATGGCTCTACCCCCCTGCACACGGCAGCCTTTTTCTGCCGAACGGAAATCGTAGCCACCTTACTAGCTGCTGGTGCCGATACCAGCCTGAGGAATAACTATGGGTCAACTGCAATGGAATCTGTCTCGGCGTCCTTCGACGATGTCAAAATGATCTATGACCAGATAAGCAAAGAGCTGGGACCATTGGGATTAAAACTGGACTATAACCATCTCCGGAATACTCGGCCAGTTATTGTAAGAATGATAGCTAACAATCAGAATTAATCAAATTAAATATTCCGTTATGTTACCCACAACACGAAGGCATGATATTGACTGGCTGAGAGTAATCGCGATCGGCTTGTTGCTAATCTATCATATTGCCATTTGTTTTCAACCATGGGGCGTATTGATAGGCTTTATTCAAAATGGTGAGCCCCTGGAAGCCATTTGGATCCCTATGTCCATGCTGAACGTATGGAGAATCCCGTTACTGTTCTTTGTATCCGGTATGGGTGTCTGCTTTGCTATCGGAAAGCGGAACTGGAAGCAGTTGCTTCTTGAGCGATCTCAGAGGATTTTGCTGCCATTTGTATTTGGCATCTTCGCTATTGTACCCTTGCATGTTTTTATATGGCAACGCTACTATCACCAAGATATCCAGTACGTAATCAATCCTATGCATCTATGGTTTCTTGGTAATATTTTCATTTATGTCTTGTTGTTATTGCCACTGTTCTTCTATCTGAAGGCCAACCAAAACGGGGTAGTTCGAAAATGGCTTTCCAGCCTATTCAGTACTCCATTCGGGTTGTCCCTCATTACTATCCCTTTTATGGCAGAAGCCGTGTTGGTTAATCCCGAAGCTTTCGAATTGTATGCCATGACTTTTCATGGCTTCTGGCTGGGACTACTGGCATTTTTAATGGGTTTCTGTTGTATATATAGCGGGGAGAAATTCTGGAAGACAGTGTCGAAATGGCGAAAGCTATTTTTTATTGTTGGGTTTAGCTTGTATCTGTTTAGATTAATAATTTTTGATCTCAAGGGCCCCAATTACCAGATGGCATTTGAATCCATTATGTGGATATTCGCTGTATTTGGTTTTGCCTATAAGTATTTGAATCGCCCAAGCAAGGTCCTGAATTATCTCAGTCAGGCGGCTTATCCGATATACATCATCCATATGGTATTTCTGTATCTGGGGTCATCTTGGTTCTTCCCATTGGAAATGGCGCCAGCATTCAAATTCATCGCAACCAGCCTTTTTACCGCAATGGGCTGCTTCGTCACTTACGAGCTTATCATAAGAAGAGTAAATGTAATTAGGCCACTATTTGGATTGAAGGTGGTGGAGCGTAAAATCGAAAAGCCAGTTGAAACTATGTCCTCACTTGGAGCTAATGTCATTTCCTGATATTTTGGCGGTGAATCAAAACGCACCAACTCACCTTCGGCAAATGCTTCGGTCACCGTCGACTATAGCCTTTGGCGACGGACGATGGGCAAAGCCCACCTTCATACTATTTCGGCAGGCAAAGCATAACGCCGCCATTATATAACAGATGACTCGTTATATAATTAGACATTGTTGGTTAAAATGCTCAACACCATATTGTAAGCTAATGATAAGACGTGTCGGGACGGCAATTTCTAAGTACAGTATTAGCTAACCCGTTTTTACTATTTATTATGTGGTAGAATTGATCCAAATATTTGATGATACCTTTGCGTTCTTTTTCGGTGAGGTGACCCGCTTTATCACAAATAGCAAACATATCGCCTTTCTTTTGGTTGAATTTTTCTATCACCTTCTGGTATTCTTCACCGGAGAGGCATTTGCCTCTGTACAAGCGCTCTGTGACATTGCTTATGGATAGGCCTTCGGTGGGAGAAGCATAACTGGTATTTACCAATCCGCAAAAATCAAAATCATAAGGCACAGCTACAACCTCAATCTTGGTGGGGTCCTTTAGCTTTATCAGCCTCAGATTGTGCAGAGACGGTTCATTCCAATCAGTATTGCCAATCATGAATTGATACATAGACATCAGGCCGTATGTGTAGCGGCTCAATAATTTCGGATGAATCCCTTTTCTATCCAGTGGAATGGATTGGTTTCGTGCGGCCATTCGGTCTTTGTGCTCTATAGCAAAAGCATAATCGTTAATGGTATCTAAAGAGCCGGCAGAATCGATGTAATTCACTTTGAGCATTCGTACTTGGTAGCTATAGTCGGTGAGCTCGTTGTACATCCTGTATACCAGGTACTCTTTGTTCAGGTAGGAACTGAATTGATCTGATTCCCGGCAATGAGTTACCAGCTTTAGTTTATCTTGGTTTTCAAATAAAGTACTTTTTACTTTCTTCTTCTGAAAATTCAATCTCACAGGTGGAAAGCGGCAGACCTTTTTACGGGTAATTCCTCGCGTCTCAATCTTTATCTTCAAAGAAACAGTATCTCCGATTTCATTTAAATACCACAGATGCCCAGGATATTCAATCTCCGGGAGTTCATGTTTGGTCTCCAGCAGTCCTTTTATATTGGCCACAATGTTAACCTCGATCAGGGAGTCCGAACTAAATAAAGGATCAACCAACGGAGGTCCTTGAGCAAGCCCCACCCTACTCCAGATCACAATCAGTAAACCGATCATCAAAAGCTTTGGGAACCAGTTCATATGCTATTAGTCTTTCAGGTTGTCATTTAATATGCTTTAAATTCTACAGAGTTGCCATGACATAGGTCATTTGACATGTTGATTAATTGGGTGGTAGTTAGCGGAAGAGAATGAGGTTTAGTAAGCCTCGAAGACGTTACTTGGGGAATCTTTCGGCGGGCAAGCGATAACACAACCATTACATGAAAAACTCTGGTTATATGCTCAGTCGTTGCGCTAAATCGCCGAGACACTGACTTCCCATCTTAATGATTGATTGAAATAGTATTAGGATAAGGATTATATTTTGTAAATTAAATTAGTCAAGTTCACCAGAAATCCATACGATCATGAAATCTACCAGTCTACTAATTCCACTATTGCTTTTTGCAGGTTTGGTTCTAGGGACCGATCACAGCACCGATTTGAAGTCAGACTTCAAGCTAGGTGACCCGGAGATCCGGTCGGTTAATGCC
>JBPCUG010000610.1:0-2864 GCA_051011275.1 Cyclobacteriaceae bacterium
ACCCAAATCACTCCCTTTAAATCGTCATGATCAATATCTATTCCTGAGTCGATAACAGCCACAACCACCGTTTGTGAAGATTTACCCTTAAGCAATTCTTTATATGCCTTTATTGAGCTTATGCCGGGGTAGGAGCTTTCTTTTGGATCTAAATGGTGCCAATTTTCCGGGGTTTCCTTGTCAGTGGAATCATTGAAAATGTAGGAATCTTCGGTATTTGAAGCTTGAACTGTATAACTTATCAGCAGCACTGCGGCTAATAGAAATTGAAGATATTTCATGAAGGTCGATTTTTTAATTAATTCAAATAGACTTAATAAGTAACACCAAATCCGATGCCAAAAATTCTGAATCTACAATGATAATAAGAAATTCCCATAATTATGATCGCCATGTAAGATTATACTTTTAATTTCGATACAATGAAATGATTTCCTTTTAAGGAGATCAGAAAGCTTTTTTCCTAATGCTTAATAAGCATTAGGAAGCTGAAATTCTATAACCAAATCGTCTTGCTCAACCATGGTGCCACCTTTTAAATGGACTCTTCGAACAATACCAGCGCTGGGAGCGGTAATAGAAGTCTCCATTTTCATGGCCTCGATTACAAACAAAAGATCATTTTCTGCTACTTTATCTCCTTTTTTTACCTTTATATTAGCCAATCGCCCTTGAAGAGGCGCGCCGATTTCATGCGCTTCACTTGCTTTGCGATGTACTGGCCTGACCTCAGTAAATGACCTATCTCGTACCAGTATCCTACGGGTTTGACCGTTGAGCTCAAATGAGACGGTACGCATACCATCTAAATCAGGCTCCGACACAAACAGCATTTTTATAATAATGGTCTTACCATCAGAAATTTGTACCAAGGTCTCCTCGTTTGGTTTCAAACCATAAAGAAAGGCAACGGTTGGAATGTGGATTGGATCGCCATAAGTCTGCTGGTAATGATGGAACGAATCATAAACTTTTGGATAAAGTTGGTGTGAAAGAAAATCCTGCCATCCTGTAAGCCTCCCATACTTTTTCTGGAATGCTTCAACCGCAGCATCGAAATCGACCGGTTCCAAATGGGCATTGGGACGATCCGTGAAGGCTTTTTCATCTTTCAATATGATCTTTTGCAAGTCCTCAGGGAATCCTTGATACGCTTGCCCTAGCTCGCCTTTAAAAAGGCTGATTACAGAATCGGGAAATGACAGATTCTTTTTGGGGTCCATAACATCTTCAACAGTAAGGTCATTTGAAGTGAGATACAGGGCCATATCACCTACTACCTTTGATGAGGGGGTAACTTTTACAATGTCTCCAAAAAGTTTGTTTACCGCCGTATAGTTCTTCTTAATGTCCTCAAATTTTTCTCCCAAGCCCAAAGCAACAGCTTGTGGTTTGAGATTGGAATATTGACCCCCGGGAATCTCATGTTTGTAGACCTCTGCTGTCCCGGCTTTAAGCCCTGACTCAAAAGGGTAGTAATACTCGCGCACATCTTCCCAATAGTTGGAATATTCATTCAAAGAATTCAAGTCAAACGACAACTCCCTTTGATGATGCTCCATAGAAGCAACTTGTGAATTGAAATTTGGTTGAGATGTGAGGCCGGAAACTGAAGCCAAAGCGACATCAATGATATCAACACCTGCCTCGATTGCTTTTAGGTAAGTCGCGGACTGTATCGATGAGGTGTCATGAGTATGCAAATGAATAGGTAGATCGATAGCTTCCTGCAAAGCTGAGACTAGGATCTCAGCGGAATAAGGCTTGAGCAATCCAGCCATGTCTTTAATAGCCAGAATATGGGCTCCTTGGTCCTCCAATTGTTTGGCCAGGTCAGTGTAGTAGGAAAGGGTATATTTCTTATTATCAGGATCCATAAGATCACCGGTGTAACAGATTGCTGCTTCTGCTAGTGCATCAGTTCTCTCGGTCACGGCCTGGATACTTACTTTCATAGCCTCTACCCAGTTCAGGGAATCAAAGATCCGAAAAACATCAATGCCTGTCTCCCAGGCTTTTTCAATAAACTTTTCAATCAAATTATCAGGGTAAGCCTTGTAACCAACGGCATTGGACCCACGCAAGAGCATTTGTAGCAAGATGTTCGGTATGGCCTGCCGGATCATTGTCAACCTTTTCCAAGGGCACTCATGGAGAAATCTCATGCAAACGTCGAAGGTAGCCCCGCCCCAGACTTCCATAGAAAATACTTGAGGGTGATTCTTAGCAAAGCCTTCAGCGACTTTCAGCATATCGATGGTACGTACTCTAGTCGCTAACAAAGATTGGTGGGCATCACGATAAGTAGTATCGGTATACTGGATCGACTTATTTTCTTTGAGCCAATTGATAAAGCCTTCTCTCCCCAATTGGCTAAGCTTGTTCTTGGTGCCTTCAGGGTACGGTGCGAACTTATCAAATGCAGGTATTTTGGGTTGACCAAAACTCTTATGTGGGTCAACATATTTAACGTCGGGGTTGCCATTGACGATCACATCAGCCAAATACCTCAATGTTTTAGTACCACGATCTTGTCGAATGGGAATTTTGAAAAGCCCGGGATGGTTGTCAATAAACTTAACCGTGGCCTTGCCGTGATAAAAAGTCCGATTGGTGATGACATTCTCCAAAAAGCCAATGTTGGTTTTCACACCTCTGATCCTGAATTCTCGTAGAGTCCGGTGCAGCCGTTGTGAAGCACCTTTTAAGGTGCGACCCCAGGCTGAAACTTTTACCAACATCGAGTCAAAGAAAGGAGATATCCTAACTCCGGGATAAGAGCTTCCTTCATCTAGCCGAATGCCAAACCCGCCAGCATTGCGATAAGCGATTATAGTGCCGTAGTCAGGCTTAAAGTTGTTCAC
>JBPCUG010000611.1:0-10245 GCA_051011275.1 Cyclobacteriaceae bacterium
TAAATATGGAATGATCAGCGTGATCATACATGAAGTAGGACATAACTATTTTCCCATGATCATCAACTCCGATGAAAGGCAATGGACCTGGATGGACGAGGGCCTCAATACCTTTCTTCAATACCGAACGCAAGAAGAGCAATATGAAAACTTCCCGGTAAGAAGAGGGCCGGCATCAAAGATCGTGGATTACATGAAGGGCGAAAAAAAATATATTCGGCCCATTATGACCAACTCTGAGCAGATCACTCAATTTGGCAATAATGCTTATGCCAAAACTGCAACGGCGATGAACGTGTTAAGAGAAACAATTATGGGACCCGAGCTGTTCGATTACGCCTTTAAGGAATATGCTCGTCGTTGGGCATTTAAGCACCCGATGCCTGCAGACCTATTCAGAACTATGGAAGACGCCTCTGCCGTAGATCTAGATTGGTTTTGGCGTGGGTGGTTCTATTCTGTTGATCACGTGGATATAGCTATCGATCAAGTGAAGTGGTTCAAAATCGATACCCAGGAAAATACATTGGAAGGCAATCTTAGTAGTCGCAATCAAAAGGTCGGACCCGGGTCAGGAAGCAATGACAGCAAAGCAGGGGATTTCAGTGATGGGTTTGAGACCTTTACCGCCATCCCAAGTAAGGGTAATCAGTACCGTGAATTCTTAGCCCGAATCGATGACAAGGAAGTAATTAAATCTCATTTGGATAAAAATTTCTACGAAGTAAAATTCAAAAATAAGGGAGGCCTGGTAATGCCTATTATTTTGGAATTTACCTACAAAGATGGCTCCAAGGAAATCGAAAGAATACCAGCCGAAATTTGGCGCATGAAGGAAAGCGAAGTAACAAAAGTGTTTGTGAAAAATAAAGAGGTCGTCAACATTACTCTTGATCCGTTTTTGGAAACCGCTGACACCGAAATTGGAAATAACAACTTCCCTAAAAGAGAAGTAAAGTCAAGGTTTGATCAATTCAAAGAAAAAAAGGGAAGCAAGTAGCTCATCTTTAATATCACCTTAACAAATTATCTATCCAGCCATTTCTTAAAGCTAGCTACTCTATCCCGGCTCACAATAACGTTGTCATCATCACATTGATTTAGCTTCACTTTTAATCGGCTATTGGAATAGCTTATAATATCCGTAATTGCTTCAAAGCTGATAAAAAAGGCTCGGTTGATACGGAAAAACCGATTCTTTGGTGCCACCTGCTCCAGGTGCTCAAGGGAATAGTCTATCAAGTAACGACGATGGTTTGTGGTCTGTATAAAAGTTGCCTTTTCTTGACTGTAAAAAAATGAAACTTCTTCCATAGGGATGGAATGAATATGCTCGCCCACTTTTACTATGAATCGCTCTTTTGTAGGCTCTTTATGACCAAGGAGTTGCGCCAATTTTTGTAATGTGTCTGCTTGAGGTAGTGGTTTCGACCGCCAGGATTGGAACTTTTGCATAGCATTGGTTAGTTCCTCTTGATCAATTGGCTTTAGCAAGTAATCCACACTGTTCACTTTAAAGGCTCTAATTGCATATTCATTATAGGCTGTTGTAAATATGATTGGGGTGGAAACCGATGCTTTATCGAAGATATCAAAACTGAGACCGTCGGCTAGTTGGATGTCTAAAAATACCAGATCTACCGTAGGGCTGCTTTGGAACCATTTCACAGCTTTTTTGACGCTGTCACATTTATAGACAATTTCAATTGAAGCATCAAACATGTAGATTAGACCAGTCAAATGCTGGATTGCCAGCGGCTCATCTTCAATAATGGCTACTTTCATACCGGCTTGAATTTTAGCACCGGCAGCTTTACCTCAAAGCGGCCCTGTTCGTTTAAAATTTGTACCAACTTATCGGTAAGAAATTCATAGCGTGCTTTGATATTCTCCAAACCTATGCCCGAGGATTCTATGGGCTGATTCTTTTTCTGCAGGTTATTACTCATAACCAGATACTCGTCATTTTCCAGATAGAGTGTTACGGAAAGGGGATTTTCAGCTGACACTTCATTGTGTTTAATTGCATTTTCCATTAACATTTGTAATGACAATGGAGGCACCATAATATCACTTTGTTTCGGCAAATCGATCTCCACATTTAAATGTTCTTGAAATCGGATCTTTTGTAAGAAAACGAACGATTCTAAAAAATGTAATTCTTCAAGTAGCGGCACAACTTCTTTGTCCTGATTATCCAAAACATAACGGTATACTTGTGAAAGTTTTTTAACAAACTTTACTGAGGTTGCCTGGTCCTTTGGGATCAAAGAAGTCAATACGTTGAGGCTGTTAAAAAGAAAGTGGGGGTTAACCTGATTTTTTAGCGACTCATATTGCGAAGATAGATTTTCAGCCTTGTGCCTTTCAGCATTAATAGCCGTTTGTCTCCAAGCGAACAGAAAAGCCCGGCTATGCATGAAAAGGCCGATCACGGTAGCAATGCCAATGGCGATGGCCATAAAGTTTAAGAATCCTTTTACCGTAAACAACATGTTTTCGGTAAAGCCGAATGTCAAATAAAAGATATAGAGAACTATAGTAAGTGAAACTACCGTATACAAAATGACTGCAACAACGCCCCAGAAGAACCTCTTTTGCGGTTGCTCTAACCAAGATATCTTATCGCTCAACCAATTGGTTATGTACTCATGTCCCTTCCACTGTGAAACCCAAATCACCGATGAAAACAAAGTGCCTACTGCGATATTTCTCAAACTGTCACGACATGAAGGGCACATAAGATAAGTCCAAACAGGGCTTAAAATTAGTATGATCAATACGTGTTTGATCTGGGTGCGGCAAAATTCTTTGGTTAGTCGCATGTCAGGCCAATTCCAATAGATTCTTTTTGAATTGATGATAAGAAACTGCTATCATAGTGCCCGCAATCAAGAGCAAAATGCCAATCTTGGGCAGCATATCCACAATTTCCAGCTGTCTCCAGAAGATATCATAAAAGCCCTGGATCGACCAATAATTTACAGAGATTACGGCTAATTTTTGCATAAACTCCGGCATTATCGGCAAAGGCATCATACTACCTCCAATGGCTGACATCACCAAAATAATTATGGTTGACATTGCCTCAACCTGCTTACGTGACTTGCTTATGGCTGATAGAAGAATGCCAAAACTTGCACAGGCTATGGCGGTAGCAAGTATGATCAATAACAACGCCGGCAAATTCAGAAATACGTCTAAGCCAAAGACCAGCCAACCAAAGACAAACATCACTACCAGTTGCGCCACCGCAACCAGTGTAGTGGAAAGCATCTTCCCAAACAAAATATCACTTGATCTTAATGGTGTATACAACAATCTTCTCAGAGTGCCTTCTTCCTTTTCTGAAAGCAAACTGCTGCCCATACCGGCCACACTGAATAGCAGCATCATAACCCCAGTACCGGCTACCGCCTGGATGAGCCCAAAGTTGCTATTTTCATCTTCTATTATTAGAGGAGTTTCTTTTATTGCTGGAGTTTGATTAGAAGCTTCACCATCTGCAAATTGTGCTTCTACGTTTTTTACAATTGATGATAGTGCCACACTATCCATATAGCCATAATCCCTTTTGATATTGGCAATTGCTTTTTGCTTTGCTTGTTGGTTGCCCAGCTTTTGATAAATGCTGCTAAATAAGACTTGTTGCAATATTCCATACTCGATCTGGGCAGAAGGATCAAACAACAGCTCTATAGGTAGTTGGGCTCCTTGGGCCATTGAATCAGCTACTCCATGATGTATTACCAAAGCGGCTACCCGATCACCTTTTCTAACTTTTTCAGTGGCCTCGGTTAGTGTACTGGTTTCAATACGGATCATTTTGCTTGAATCCAGATCTGCTACCAATTCATTGGCAAAGACGCTGGTGTCTTGATTTGCTATCAACATTTTCACCGGGCTAATCGAACTGCCGCCACCCATGCCCCCAAACGTAATAGCAAATAAAGAGATCAAAGCTATGGGTAACAGGAAGGTGAGCATGACTGCTTTCTTGTCCTGAATGAAAATTTTAAGGTCCTTTGATACGAGCTTTAACATAACTTAATCTCTAAGTTGGCGACCGGTAAGCTGCATGAAAATGTTCTCTAGGTTTACTGGTTCTATGGCAATGTTTTTTATGGGCACTCCAATCTGATTGAGGTTGCCAATAAAATCTGATAACTTTTGATCGGCGTGATCAGTTTCTAATACTAGTTGTTCACTTTCGACCTGCATCCTATTTCCCCACTTACCTTGAACCGTTGCTTTAAGAGCATCATCAAGAACATCGGTGGTTACTCGTATGGATTCTTGTGAAGACACTAATCCTTTTAGCTCATTTAGATCGCCTTGCGCTATGATCTTTCCGTGATCGATTATTCCGATTTTTTTACATAGTCGCTCAGCTTCTTCCATATAGTGAGTGGTATAAATAATCGTCATTCCGTTTCTGTGCAGGCGCTCGAGTACTTCGAATATCAGATTCCGGCTTTGAGGATCTATACCTACTGTCGGCTCGTCCATCAATAATAATTTCGGACGATGTAGTAGGGCGGCGGCAATATTGATCCTGCGTTTCATGCCGCCGGAGTAGGTGCTTACCTTATCATTTTTGCGGTCAAGGAGCCCCAGCAGATCAAGCGTTTCATTAATCGTTTGCTTCAGTTCTGTGGCTGGTAGCTTGTATAAGCTTCCCCAAAACAGTAGGTTGTCATAAGCTGATAGCATTTCGTAAAGCGCGATTTCTTGCGGGACAATACCGAGTGATAGCTTACAGGCCTGTTTGTTTTTACTGATGTCAAGACCATCGATTAAGACGCTCCCGTGATCGGGTGCAAGAGCAGTACTAATGATATTTATTGTCGTACTCTTTCCTGCACCATTTGGGCCAAGCAGACCATAGAACGCTCCAGGCTGCACCGAAAAACTCACGTCCTTCACCGCCTGGATATCAGCAAAACTTTTACTTATGTTATTGACTTCTAGCATATGGTGGCAATCGTCTTTATTCGCAGCCGGCTTGCAAACCTATAGCCTGTTCTTTTCCCCACTTTGGAGCGATCTCACTTTCCGGCTCAAAACTATCAAATTTCTCCAGGGCGGTACTCAAAGTTTTACAAGCTTCATCGGTGCTCGATCCAAAAAATTGAGCGCTCCCATATTGCATCTGAGCCAGCATATACATGGCTCTTGGATTGTCAGGGTTGAGTTCCAATCCTTTGTTAAGCGCTTGATAAGCCATTCCGGAATATTGCGGACCTCTCGTTGGGGGGTCGACTACCAAACGCATGGTATGCAGGAATCCCTGTAGGGTATGGATTTCCGAATTATCAGGAAGCGTTTCAGCAATAGGGTCAAGATAGCTTTGGCCCAGATCAAGGTATTCATCTTTTTTTGCTGCATCAGTTTCTATGGCACTCATTATCACATAAGCGTAACAAGCATAATACTTGGGCATCCACCTGTCTGCCTCGGCATCTCCTATGCGTGCAAATGCATTGGCGATCGCTTGCCAATCAGTGACCGATTGTGCCTTATTCATAGCTTCCAAATTTTTCAGCATTGCCTTTTCGTAGTCACCGGCAATACTGCTGGATAAACTTGTTAAGATAATGGTTAAGCTAAAGAGTAATTTTTTCATGTCTGTAAATTCTTGGTGTCAAATTAATTATTTTTTAGTAGTGTCATTTCAAAGAACTTCATCCAATTGGTTCCATCGGGTGAATACTCACCGGTCTCGCTCCACTGATCTTGATCATCTACGACTATTGAGTACTTGATCTTTGCTCCTTGAGGTGTATCAAATCCCCAAACTAGCGTGTTCTCGTTTACTTTGGCGGTGCCGCTCACCTGCTTTCCATCCGCCAGGTAGGACTGGAACTCATAAGATTGCTTTTGTGGGTCATACGAAATGATCGCAAAAGCGTTGTGCACAATTTTACTTTCATCTTGTTTGTCCTTTCCTAACCCCTCAATCAATAGTAAAGTGCCATCTAGCTTTTTCTGAATGTGCTCAGTTTGTGTAAAATCTTCTTTCCCTTGAGGGCCCATTTGGATCCAACCTTCACCGGCCCATGAGCCGGTAAGAAAGTCTAGTTTTTTCATCTCCTCCTTATGGTCGGAGGATGAATTTGGTTGCGCTCGTGCGAAACAAGTAATTAGGCTGATCAAAGTAAGGATGGCAAGTTTCTTCATGTACATTTTTTCTTTAGTTGGTTATAGATTTCTTAGTTGATTCAATGACTTGTCTTTTGTTAGGGTGATGAACACACCTAAAAACAGGAATCGTTTGGCTCCTGGTTTAATGGCTTGTCGTTGGAAGACTCCGTTCTCATCTGGTGTGGAGGCGTAATCATATCCGAAGGTTTGATTAATGCCCAATACATTAGAAGCAGAAAAATGAATGATCACGTTTGATCGCATCAGATAGGTAAGGTTAATACTTAGGTCATGATAGTTTGGCGTCTGGCCCTGATTAAACCCTTCTTGATTGGGGTCATTATACGGTCGACTGCTAGCGAAAGTATAGGACCATCCCAGTTGCGTTTGCAATGGAATAATGAAATGCTTGTACACCACCGAAAAGTTATGGTCTGAAAAAAATCTTGGTGTTGCCGCTATAGGATAATCCAGAAAGTTTCTTTCCGTATCAAGAAACGAATAAGAGACCCAGTAATCTACATTCTTAAAAGTTTTCTGATCACGCCAAAACAGGTCGAGTCCTCTTGCGTAACCATCTCCAAGGTTATTATAGACCAAAGGATTAAAAGGATCTTGACCATCATATTTTACCAAGTCACGGTATTTCTTGTAATAGCCTTCAATCCTGAAGGTTCGATCATTGTCGATATGTTGGTAATTAAGGATGTAGTGATCCGCTTTTTCAAAATCAAGGTCCGAATTGATACGAGTCAGTTCGTTTTGAGGTGTTTGGTGGAATTGCCCATAAGCTAAAGAAGCTTGGCTGTGGTCCGAAGTTTTATAGGCCAACGAAAAACGAGGGGCCACATTTCCGGAATTAAGCAGGCTGGAATACTCTCCTCGCAGCCCCGTGCGAAAAACCAAGTTGTTAGATATGTAGATATCTGCTTCAGCAAATGCAGTCGCTAGATTTTCCTCTACCGGAGCTTTGATCTCGTTATTTAATGCGTCCCTAAATATAAAGTCATACCTCCTGTTAAAGTAATCACTTCCGAACTTAATAGTCACTTGATCGGAAACGTCATGATCTAATACCAATTTGGCATGGATACCCTTTTGATCTTCAACCAATTGGTCCTGATTGATTTTAGAGTCGTCCTGATTAAGCGTGTATGAGATGCCTGTTTTGATACCCCACTTAGGACTTAGGATACCTTTGTATATGCCATTCAGATACAGGTAGTCATTACTTTTATCAATCCTGTCTTTTATACCTGAGTTGTCGACATTGGGCCAGTTGATAATAAAGCGTGAGCTGCTATAGCTACTGTATAACTTGAGCTGTCCATGCTCACCCACCTTTTGCCTGAGTGCCATGTTCCCTAGAAAGGATTCCGGCGCTTTGTCAAAATCGAAATTCTGACGTATCAGGTTTTGGTAAGGAGCCAGATTGGTGTATTCCGCTTTTGCCGCTAACGAAGTATTTTCCCATACCTGAGTATGAGCAATATCACCACCGACTGTCATAAAGCCCAAGTCCGTACGTGTAATTTGGTACTGTTCTTTAGTATTTAGTATTAAGGCAGAGGACAGAGCTCCTCCATATTCAGCTGAATAACCGCCGGTACTAAAGAGTGTGCCTTTAAACATAAAAGGAGAGAACCGGCTGCGGGCAGGCACGTTATTGATAGTGGCATTGTATTCATCCAATACTTGCATTCCATCAATAAAGGTTTTGCTTTCATAGTCACTGCCGCCTCTCACAAACAGCCGTCCTGTTTCTCCTACAGTTTGGGTCCCCGGTAATGTATTTAAAGCACCGGCTATATCAGCAGTTGCTCCAGCTGTTGTTACGATATCCAATGGCTTTAGGATCACTGACTTCTTTTCATCACTTGCTTCAAAAGCGCCAGCCGAGATCACCACCCCACTCATCTTATTGATGGTTTCCACCAAAGTTGTAGTGTGTTGCTGGTTGACCTCATTGAGATCGATATCATTTTCTTGGGTTTCGAAGCCGATAAAGCTGATGACCAATATTTGCTGCCCTTTTTCTTCAGTTGTAAATGCATAATTGCCTTCCAAGTCTGAGGTGGCACCGTCGTAAGTGCCTTTCAAAAAGACGTTGGCACCTACGATGGGCTGGCCATTTTTTTCCGTAATCTGACCAGTGACAGTAGTCTGGGCCAAACTGGCTGTAGTTGAAAAGATCAAGGCAAGTAGTGCAAGTGTCCTCATAGAGTTGATCCAAATATGTCTAAAAAGGTTGCTCCGCGAAACTTTACCTTACCGAATCGTCGATTTTAATAGATGAATCGTATCGCTAGGGCCAGTTGTTGGGTTTTAATCCTATTTTAAGGAATAGCTTAGAAGGGCAGCGCGCCTAGATCAACATTGCCACCTGTGAGGATGATACCTATTCTTTGATCCTTGAAACGCTCTTTTTGTTGTAGGAAAGCTGCCAATGGGACCGCACACGAAGGCTCAATAATAATTTTCATTCTTTCCCAAACAGTGCGCATTGCCTTGACAATTTCCTGGTCATTAACAGTAATAATTTCAGAAACATATTTCCGGATAATATCAAAGGTCTTTTCACAAAGTGAAGTGAGTAACCCATCAGCAATCGTATCAGGATTAGTCGAAGGGATGATCTTTCCTGCCTTCATAGACCTAGCGGCATCATCGGCACCCTTAGGTTCTCCGGCAATTACCTTGGCTTTGGGCAGCAAATAGTGAGTAGTCAAAGCTGTACCGCTGATAAGGCCTCCGCCACCAACAGGGGTCATTACCAGGTCGAGATGATCAACTTCTTCAATCAATTCCAGGGCGGCAGTAGCTTGCCCGGCGATCACAGCATAATTGTCGAATGGATGAATGAATGTGGCGCCAGTATCTGCTACCACTTGTGCAAGAGTGGTTTCTCGTGCATTTATATTGGGAGCACAAAAGATCACTTCCGCGCCATATCCTTTTACTGCGGCAACTTTTACTTTGGGGGCATTCTCAGGCATCACAATATAAGCTTGGGCTCCGACATTTTTAGCCGCTAAGGCTACGGCTTGCCCATGATTGCCTGATGAGTGGGTAGCTATACCTTTGGCCTGTTGTTCGGGTTGAAGTGAGAGAATTGCGTTGCTGGCTCCTCGCATTTTAAATGCGCCCACTTTTTGAAAGTTTTCACATTTAAAGAAAAGTTGCCCCCCACTTAACTCATCAATGCTTTGACAAGTGAGTACTGGCGTGTGATGGATCAGTGGTTGAATCCGTCGGTGTGCTGCTTCGATATCGGCTAAAGTAGGTATTTGGCCCACGTTTTTCATGACTTCAAGATATTCCATTTGAACCATAAAGCAAAGGCAGGGTCGAGGAACTGGTACCCACTTTCGGTCATTTGAATCACTTCCTTTTTAAATAAGGCTTTTTGTACTTTTACTATATTGGCTGAGCTTCCCAATTCAAACTTGGAAATCACTTTTTGTTTTGAAAAGCCTAGCTGAATGCCGCTAGCCAGTGCCTTCAGAAAATTAAACTGGCTGTTACTCAACTCCGCCATGATCCGCTCAAATAATATCGCATTTTGTGCCAGCATGGTTTCTAAGCCATGAATAATAGTGCTTCCAAGTACTTTGCTTTCACTAAGCTCCCAAATTGTATAGGCTAGTTGCTGCGTGTAGTAAGGATGTGATTCCATATGGCTGACAATAGCCGTTGCCTGCTTTGATTCAAAATTCTTCCCTGACTCATCAAATTTCCTCTGAAGGAAATCTGCAAATACAGAAGGCTTCGGTTTTGTTAACTGAATAATTTCACCAAAAGAATGAAAAGAGGCAGGGTTGGATTCAAATAGGCTGGCCAAAAAATCTCGAGGTCGAGCTATAAAGCAATAAGTGGCATTTTGATGATGTTGCCAAACAGAACGAATTCTTTGCGACAATACTTTCGGATCATTGAAGTTATCCACATTTTCAAAATTATCTAAGCACACCATTAGTTGTTGCTTAGGCTGATTTTGTGCCATTATCTGGATTGAATCCAGGATTTCAGCATAATAATGATTTATGTCAAATAGCTCCAAAACGAAAGAATCACTTTGCATTCTAAACGAGAAGGGAATCT
>JBPCUG010000612.1:0-5882 GCA_051011275.1 Cyclobacteriaceae bacterium
GTTATTATCAATAGAGGTCTACGATGATTGCCCTTCTTTCTCCAGGTCAGAAGCGGATCGGAAAGTGGCTAGTATTACTTCCATCTCACGAAGCAAATCTCTTTTGTCTTTGCCGGGTGCATACACAAAACCCTCAATATAATAAAGCCTTTTTTGGGTCTCATCTACAAAGGCATGACTTATAAAAGGACCTCCCATTGAGTTGTTTTTAAGTTTCCAGGAGCCTCTTAAAGTTACCGAATATTTTCCCTGGAAATTAACTACCGCCGTATCCAATTGTGCGAGTGGTTGTACTACCATATAGGAAAGACTGTCATCACCTAAAAGGTGTGACCTCCATTTTCGATTGCGAAACTTTACTAAGTTTTCTGAAAGAAATTCCGACTCAGATTGGTAGTCAGTATAAGTAATAAAGAAGTTTTTATCCACTGGCTGGCCTACTTGCCTTAGCCACACCAGCTTGTCATTATTAATAGCTGATCTATAACCGTAAGGTACCTGAATAAAGAACTGATGCTCCTCAAGCAAAATATTCTCCATATTCTTTTGCCTACGCGGCTTGTACACCGCTCGTCGAAGCCGCTCTTTGTCAATGTCGATAAAATGGTTTTGTAGCTTTTGGCGATTGGTAACTATTTTATCCAACAGCATTTCGTTATTTTTTTGAAACAAGTGCAAAACACTTTGCCCTTTGGCCCATTCATCCTCCTTGGTATACATAAATAAGCTACTATCGTTTTCTATTCGTTGCAGGGACTCCTGAGTGAAGTAGTTTTTTAGTACCTGGTCACCTCTATTATTACCTTCGAGTGAGGTAACAAAGATTAGATTTTTGGCGCCCCTTAATACATTGGTAAGCTTGTATGGGTCTACATATACCAGATCGAATAATGGTTCGTCTTGCAGCAATCCTGGTACCGGTGAGCGAAAGGTTCTTCTAATTTCGTCTCCCAAGTCACCCGCCCATTTGGCTGAGTCCATTACCAGCACGACCTCTCCGGCTTCTCCGCTAGCCGATGGCAGGACACCGCTCTCATCAAAATCAAAGGAGCAAGAGGACAAGTATGCTAAGACAATCCAGGAACAGTAAACTAGGTTGGTTTTATAAGGCATGCTAATTGAAATTACGAGTTTGGCTCCTAATTAATAATTAGGTTTAGCAAAGATAGTCACAATCATACAAAAAAAATGCACCCTGTAAAGGATAGGGAGATTTGCATCTTAGCCAATGATTAGCTTCTGGCCCGGTTTGATCCGGCTGTTGGGAAGGTTGTTGAGCTTTTTGATCTTTTCAATGGTAAGCCCCTTATACTTATTGGAAATGTCCCATAGAGTGTCTCCAGGCTGCACCATATAGGTTTTAGAACCAGGAATATCCTGAGGGGCTTTTCTGCTGGCCGTAGCTGTCGAGGTTTGCTGTTTAGGGTTTACCCAAAGTGTCAAGTTTTGACCAGCTCTAATGAGGTTGCCCCGGAGTCGGTTCCATCGACGGATATCCGAAGCTCGTACTTTATAGCGCTCCGCTATGCTACCTACTACATCACCAGATCTGACCTTGTAGATTACCTTTTTCTTGTTAGTCGTTCCACTGGAGGCCACTAACTTAGCTGTATTTGCTATTGTTGTAGGGACAGCCTTAGCTGCAGAATCTAGTAACTGGGTCCGGTTTTGGGCTATATATTCCATTTTATCTACCGGTACCCTAAAAGGAAAAGGTTTGGTTCTAGCTGGAATTACATTTCTTTTCACCGCGGGATTAAGCATCTGAAGATCGGTAAGACAGACGTTTAATTGGGTGGCCATACTATTCATGTCGAGCTGCTTTGTAACCATAATAGTATCACTACGCATGGGATAATTTTGCAGATCATCAGAAAAATTGTGGTCCCATCGGTAGTTGAGCAGATAGGTAATAGCTACGAACTGCGGTAAATATGACCGTGTTTCGCGAGGCAAATATTTATAAACCTCCCAGAAGTCTTTTTTGTATCCTGATTTCCTAATTGCCCTTCTTACTTTTCCCGGCCCTGCATTATAAGAAGCAAGGGCCAGTTCCCAATCGTTGAAGATGCTATGTAGTTGTTTGAGATAAAGACATGCTGCCTCAGTCGACATATAGGGATCTAATCTTTCATCTATATAGTAATCTTGATTTAACTTATACATTTTGCCGGTCGCAGGCATAAACTGCCACAAGCCAGCGGCTCCCACCCTTGATTTTGCTTTGGGATTAAGTCCAGATTCTACAATTGCCAGATACTTTAATTCCTCAGGCATCTGATGTTTCTCCAGGTAATATTCAAAAATGGGAAAGTACAGGTTCATCCGTTCTATCATCATTTTTGTATACTCCCGGTCCCGGATCGAGAAGTAGTCGATAAACGACTTGACCGTGCTATTGTATGACAACTTCATTTCAGTATCAATACACGAAATTCGATCAGCAGCCAACTCATAAGAAACATCCGGGATGTGCTCATAAGTTGCAGGTGGTACCAGATCTTCTTCCACTAGGATCTGGGCTTCGCTTTCGTTCAAGGATAACGAATCCTGAGTCCAGCCGGTAACAGACATCACTGCTATAAAAAGTATGGTATATGTATATTTATGTAACATTCAAGTTCGATTCAGCAGTTGTATCTAAAACATATTTCGAGAAGGCCAGCAATTCTTGTTCTTTAAAATGGTTGGCCATTATCTGAAACCCCACAGGCAAACCGTCGGTATCAGAACCATTGGGAATTGATATTGCCGGTATGCCACTTACTGAAGCTTGAACGGTGAATAGATCTGCCAAGTACATTTGTAAGGGATCTTCAGTAAAAGCTCCTAATGGAAAAGCAGTAGTTGGCGTGGTGGGAAGTACAATGAAATCATATTCCTCAAATAAAGTCTGTGTTTGCTCCTTAATCATTCTCCTCACCTTTTGTGCTTTAGTATAGTAGGCATCATAATAGCTGGCACTCAACACAAATGTGCCAAGCATAATTCTCCTTTTCGCCTCCTCGCCAAACCCTTCGGTTCGACTTTTCTTATATAGGCTTTCCAAATCAGTTGCTTCGGAACCCTTGTAACCATATTTTACACCATCGTATCGCGACAAGTTGGAGCTCGCTTCTGCCGTAGTCAATATATAGTAGGTGGGCAGCACATAATCTAATAAGGGGAATGTTACCTCCTCAACCTTATGCCCTTCTTCCTTTAGAAAATTTATTCGTTCTAATGTACGGGTTTTGACCTCAGGTGCTAACCCTGGACTCTCAAGAGTCTCTTTGATGTACCCTATTTTTGCTGGGCCTTTAAAATCCAGATTTTTGCTATATGAGGGAACATCAGTATGGGAGACTGTGCTGTCAAAATCATCTTCTCCGGCCATCACCTCCAGGACTAATGCATTATCTTCGATACTGCGAGAAAAGATCCCTATTACATCAAAAGAAGAGGCATAAGCAATAAGCCCATACCTCGATATCCTTGAGTAGGTTGGCTTCAGCCCAACAACGCCACAAAAGGCGGCCGGCTGACGCACCGATCCTCCGGTATCCGATCCCAAAGCCACTTGACACATATCTGCTTGAACTGCCACCGCTGATCCACCTGATGAACCTCCCGGAACTCGCGAAGGGTCCTCAGCATTTCGTACTGGTCCAAAAGCGGAATTTTCGTTAGAGGAACCCATTGCAAATTCGTCGCAATTAAGTCGACCAATTACAATGGCGTCCTCGTCCAACAACTTTTGTATGGCGGTACCAGTAAATTGGGATTCAAAACCATCCAGGATGTGACTTCCAGCTTGCAGGCCATGATCTTTAAGGCAAAGTACATCCTTAAGACCTATAACCATACCGGCCAGTCTTCCTTCGGTTCCTAGTGCTATTTTTTTATCAATCAATTTGGCTCTTTCTCTTGCTTCTTTTTCATAGATCTCAAGAAAAACGTTGAGATTTTCGAGCCTGTGGATGTTTTTTAAGTAGTAATCTACTATTACACTACATGAGCTAGTGCCTTTATTAATGGCATCCCGTATTTGAATTAGGGAAGAAAATGCTTTCAATTCGAACCCTATTTGTCATCGGTGATGGACTTAGCCCCATCTTCGATTTCATCTTTAATCTCCTTGGTAGCGTCCTTAAACTCCCTGATGCCTTTTCCTAGTCCTTTGGCTAATTCGGGAATTTTTTTGGCCCCAAACAACAACAGGATAGCAAAAACTATCAATAAAATTTCTGGTCCTCCCAAAGAAAATGCTAACAACGTAGGCATAGCGGTATGGTAATCTTTGATGAAAGGTAAAGTTATGCAATTTAAGTGGGTGTGCAAACTGGTTATACAACAATTTTGCTGTATATCTTACAACCGCAAAATGTGGGATGAAAAACCAGTGACCAGGTATTCTTACTTGGGATGTAACCAAGCCTGGGGATTAAGTTTGTCAAAGTTCCTCCATATTTGAAACTGTACCTCCGATATCCCATTACCATCGGTAAATACCTCGCCAATAGGATCTTTGGAGGCGACTTTATCTCCAACCTTTACAGTTGCTTGCTTTAGGTTTGCATACACGGTTCGATACTCGCCATGTTGGATGATCACTACCACACCATTCATACCTGGAATAGAAGCTATTTTGGAGACCTCACCATCAAAAACACATCTTACCGGCTCATTCTCCTGAGTTTGTATGTCTACTCCCGGATTCTCAATTTTCACTCCTTTTAGCACCGGGTGAGGCTGCACGCCAAACTTACCTGAGATAAAACCACGTGATACCGGCCAGGTGAGTTTGTTTTTATTTCCGTGAAAGGAAGTTGATATTTTTGCCGCTTCAGGGGTCAAGGCGAACTTGCCATTGGCCCTGGTAGATGCTTCCATCTCTTTCCTGATCAGTGCAGCAATTAAATTATCAAGTTTTTTAGCTGCTTTTTTTCTTTTGGCCAACTCATTTTTTAAAGTTTTTTCCTTCTTACTTAGCTGAACTATTACAGCACTTTTTCGCTTGCGACTAGCTACCAATCGATCACTTTCCAAAACCTGCTTTTCCAACAATTCCTGCTGCTCTTGTTGTTTCTTTCTTAAGGCGATCATTTGCCGGTCCATGCTTTTCTTTACTTTCTCTATTTCAGCAACCTGGTCTTTTCGGGCTTTAGTGTATTGTTCCAGGTATTTCATTCTCATCAAAAGCTGATTAAAGGTTTGGGCAGAAAAAAGAAAAGTAAGATTTGTAAACCCCCGATTTACTTTGTCAGCTCGGTGTACCATTGATGCATACTCCTCTTTTAGATCCATCAGGTCTGCTTCTAAAGAGTTGATCATTCCGTTTGATTCGGTAATTTCGCTATCGATGGTAGTCAATTCAGACTTGTAGGTATTAATCAGCGCTACTTGACTTTCGATCTGTCGTTGCAAGGCTTTAACCTGCCCGACACTATTGCGCTTTTGTCGGCTGGTTTGCTTGAGTATTTTTTGGGCCTCTCGGAGCTTCCTTAAATTCTCAGTTTTTTCCTTTTCCAGATCCAACCGGCTTTTTTGGGCCAGAAGCGTGGGGGACAGGAATAGAAATGCACTAAGTAATAAGATAAACCGGCTAGCTGCGCTCATATCTTGATGGAAGATTAAAAGGAAACGACAGAGACTCCTCTGATATTTCAGCTCTCCCATGCTTTATATCTATTTCAGCGTTCTTTAATTGGTTATCCTCCACATAATTTAAGCTAACAAAGCTTGATAGGGGAAGAAAAAACGCCCTCATAGATTTAAAATTTTCATATTCCAAGGTCAAAGAATTTCTATTGGGCTTCTCTGACATCTGCACCCGTTCCAATTGCATCCGCTTCCTATTTATGAAGTTATCAATAGAAAAGGGTCCGTTTTGCTGTTTGACT
>JBPCUG010000613.1:0-2706 GCA_051011275.1 Cyclobacteriaceae bacterium
ACCTGTCTCGGTTCCTGTTTAATTCCATCCATTATGTCGGCAATCACGGCTGAATCGGTGAAGTAGTTATTAATATCTTTTTCTACTATTCCAGTAAATTTTATGAAACTTCGTTTACTCTGTGACTTACCACAACTAGTAAGAAATAACAATGGAATTAGGATTGTGATTATATTTTTCATTAGTTTTTAATTACCGCTATTGTACCGCCAACTGCATTGCGGTTACTTTCCAATATAGCCGGATAAACGCAATAAATTACTGCCTTATGCCTAATCCCCATCACCAAAAGCTCCAAATTTGTCTTTACCTCAAACTTTCAATAACTTTTCAGTAGCATTTAAAGATCAAAATAATGCCGCGTCCTCTTTTAGGTATAATTCTGCTCCTTATAGCAACTTCAGCTTGCCGCCAACAAGCTGCCTCTGAGCTGGCTATGGATGCCCCTATACCGGAGCAAATCGATTTTAATTTTCATGTCAAACCTATCCTATCCGATCGTTGCTATGCCTGCCATGGCCCTGATGAAAAGGCCCGAAAAGGGGACCTAAGGTTGGACCTGGAAGAAACGGCCTTCCTCTCTTTGGATAGCCTGGAGGATCGCTTTGCCATTGTGCCCGGGGATCTGGAAAACAGCCAGCTGGTCCACCGCATTTCCAGTAACGATCCGGAGTTTATGATGCCTCCGCCTGAATCAAAACTAAGCCTTTCAGACCGCGAGATCGAGATCCTTAAACGCTGGATCGACCAAGGCGCTGAATGGAAACCACATTGGGCCTTTATTCCTCCCAAAGAAGCAGCACTTCCTGAAGTTTCTGAGGCAGAATGGGCCCAAAATGAGATCGATCATTTTATTTTAAACAAGCTGGAAGCTGAAGGCCTGGAACCATCACTACAAGCCCGCAAAGAAAAACTGATCCGCAGGCTGTCTTTCGACTTCCGCGGACTTCCTCCCAGCCTGGAGGAGATAGATGCCTTTATAGAAGATGAATCTCCTGATGCTTATGAAAAAGTAGTAGACAATTTTCTATCCCAGAAAAGTTATGGCGAGCGCATGGCCCTGGAATGGCTGGACCTGGCCCGCTACGCAGATTCCCATGGCTATCAGGACGATCTGGAAAGAAGCCAGTGGCCCTGGCGCGATTGGGTGATCAAGGCTTTTAACCAAAACATGCCTTATGACCAGTTCGTCACCTGGCAACTGGCCGGCGACCTATTACCTGAACCCAGCTACGAACAAAAACTAGCCACTGGTTTCAACCGCAACCACAAGATCACACAGGAGGTCGGTGTGGTGGATGAAGAATACCGGGTAGAATATGTCCTGGACCGGGTCAATACTTTTTCCACTTCGTTTATGGGCCTTACAGTGGGCTGTGCCCAATGTCACGACCATAAGTTCGATCCCATCAGTCAGCAAGAATTTTACAGCCTCTTTAGTTTCTTCAATAGTGTACCGGAAGAGGGACGAGTAGAATATGGCGTCGAAGTAGCCGAACCGGCCATCCCCGTTCCTGACTCGATGGTGGCAAAATATACTAGCTACATCGAGAACCTGGTCCAATCCCAGGAGCAAAAGATTGCAGATTATGAAAAAACCAATTGGGAAGCAGCAGGTGATCTTGATGTTCAAAAGGAAAGCGGGTCCGGCAAGCTGCCTGCCGGATTAGTTGCTTATTACCCTTTGGATTATATCGAAAATGGGACAGTGCAAGAACAGTTACAGGTATCAAGAAAAGGCAGGGCCATCAATGGTCCGGCCAAAATGCCGGGCAAATTTTCCGGAGGCCTTGAGTTCAGCGGTCAAAATTATTTAGATCTGGGAACGGTCAAGGCTTTGGATTTTCGCAAGCCATTATCGATCAGTTTTTGGCTCTACTCCATTGAGAACGGCGCCCGTGGGATCCTAATGTCTCATAATCAAAAGCAATCAGGGAAACAGCCAGGCTATGAATTAGGTGTGTATGATGATGGCATCCGCTTTAAGTTAAACCGATTTGTGGGAGATGATGAGCGCTCCATTAACCTGCAAACCCATCACATCCTTCCGGGAAATGAATGGGCCCATATCACGCTGACTTATGATGGTTCAGCAAAAGCCGAGGGCATGAAAATATTCATGAATGGAAAAGAGCAAGAGTTAATTATCGATGGCAATAACCTTGGCTACGCTCCCACCCTTTCAAACGCGGTACTAGTCGGCCAAAAAGAAGCAGCCCCTGGATGGATCCGAGCTGAAAGAAAGGGCTTGATCAGAACCCGCCTGGACGAGCTGATGATATTCAATCGCAGTCTCAGGGAAAATGAAGTCCAAAACCTGGCCAAGTATAATCCGCTTGAAAGCTTAATGGCCAAGGAGAATAAAAGTGACGACGAAAAGAAACGACTCTTTTACCATCAGCTGCATCATAGTGATTCGGAATATCAGATCCTTACCCAATGGTACAGCGAATTTAAATTCCGGGAGATGCGCATGCAGACGGTAGTGCTTAACCCCACTATGGTGATGGCAGATATGGATACGCTACGGCCTACCTTTGTGCTAGACAGAGGTCAGTACAGTGCGCCCACTAAGCAGCA
This sequence comes from Cyclobacteriaceae bacterium, assembly GCA_051011275.1. GTDB lineage: Bacteria > Bacteroidota > Bacteroidia > Cytophagales > Cyclobacteriaceae > JBPCUG01. The sequence continues at coordinate 2,581 of JBPCUG010000613.1, forward strand.
AGTGTATCCGGCTACCCCGGAGCAAGTGTTGCCTTTCCCAAATGATCAACCTAAAAATAGATTGGGCCTGGCCCAATGGCTGTTCGATGAGCAGAATCCATTAACTGCTAGAGTGGCAGTCAACCG